>JBGPAF010000375.1:0-2953 GCA_041480535.1 Bacteroidia bacterium | reverse complement strand
TTCAACTATTTATCAGGATTAGATTTTATAATAAAATAAAAAATTGATTTATCCTGTTTTGTAGCCCTGATCTTTAAATGCTGCAATAAGCTGAATCAGTATCTCACATCGAGCGGCTAATATTTTATAATTCTGATAATATACATATCTGTATTTTTTATTATAGGTTCAATTCACATTAATGATTCCGGAAGTTTCCTTATTTTTAAGATCAAATCCAACTAGTGCCTGAATGAGAAAAATGAATTTCTTTATATCATTGATATTGTTATCCGTAATCATTCTTGGATCCTCAGATTATGAAAAGGTTAAGACGGAAAAGAATTCCCGGACCACTTCATTTGATGAAGGCTGGCGTTTTACAAAAGAAAATCCGGACGGTGCTGAGGATCCGGCTTTTGATGATTCAGGATGGAGTATTATCGATCTTCCCCACGACTTGAGTATTGAAGATCTTCCAGGACAGATACATGACAGTATTGTCGGTCCGTTTTCTAAAACTTCAATCAGCAAAAAGGGTACAGGATATACAGTCGGCGGTACTGCATGGTACAGAAAGTATTTTAAATTAAATAAAAAAGATAAAGGTAAAATTGCTTATCTCAGGTTCGATGGTGTATACATGAATTCGGATATCTGGGTCAATGGGAAACACATTGGCAACCATCCGTACGGATACACATCGTTTTATTATGATATAACTTCCTGCCTGAATGCAGCAGGTCAATCCAATGTCGTGTCCGTTCGGGTAAGGAACGAAGGCGAAAATGCCCGCTGGTACTCAGGTTCAGGGATATACAGGCATACATGGCTTACACTTGTTAATCCGGCTCATATTGGTATGTGGGGTGTATATGTTAAAACTCCTACAGTAACTGAAAAATCAGCAGATATAAATATTACAACAACTCTTGTGAATTCGGGTAAAAAAAATTCACCTGTAACAGTTCAGGTTCAGATCATTGATCCTTCGGGACAGGTGGTTGGAGCAACTAAAAGTAACACTATCGTCTCACCCGGCATAAGGACCAATCTCGACCAGAATATATCAATCGGTAATCCTGTTCTATGGTCAGCAGATAAACCAAATCTTTATAATGCCAGAGTAACGGTGCTTATAAAAAATAAAGAAACAGATGATCTGAATACTGCTTTTGGTATCCGCACGATAAAGATGGATGCGCAAAACGGATTAAGTATTAATGGTAAAAGCCTGGAACTGAAAGGAGGATGTATTCATCACGACAATGGCCCGCTGGGGTCTGCAACCATTGACCGGGCTGAGGAACGGAAAATAGAATTATTAAAAAAAACCGGATTCAATGCCATACGATGCAGTCACAATCCCCCGTCACCATACCTGCTTGATGTTTGCGACCGTCTTGGTATGCTGGTCATCGATGAATTATACGACATTTGGGAAAAACCTAAGATTTCACCGGAAGATTATTCAAAATTCGTCAGAAAATCATGGAAACAGGACGTGAGCGATATGGTAATCCGTGACCGGAATCATCCATCAATCATAATGTGGAGTATAGGAAATGAGGTGCCGGAAGCTTCAGATACTTCCGGATTCAGGATTGCCAAAAAAATAGCAGATGAAGTAAGAACATTGGATCCTACTCGTGCAGTTACTGAAGCACTTGTAGATATATCAAGTGTGTATTCCGGGAAGAGTGGCTATGATAGACAGGCTTCCAATATGAATTTATTGGATGCTGTTGGAATGAACTATAGCTATAGAGTATATGAACAGGAACATGAGAAGTATCCCAACCGGATCATGTATGCCTCTGAAACTTTTCCATATCTGTCTCTTGAGAACTATCAGATATCTGAGAAGCTGCCCTATGTCATTGGAAATTTTATCTGGACTGCAATGGATTATATGGGTGAAGCCGCATTGGGTTATCCACAGCTGATACCTGAGGATTTAAACAACAAAAGCGGAGCGAGACCAGGTGCTGCTTTTCAGAGGCGCGATTCCTGGCCAATATTTAATGCGTCTTCCGGGAGTATCGATCTTATAGGTAATCCGAAAGCCCATATGTTTTATCAAAAGGTAGTCTGGGGCGACAGTAAGGTCGAAATGTTTGTTCACAGACCCATTCCGGAAGGGGAAAAAGAAGTTATTGGCAACTGGGGTTTCCCGGATGAGCTTAAGAGCTGGAACTGGAGTGGTTACGAAGGCGAGAATATGCAGGTACATGTTTACACACGTTCCGATCTGGTCAAACTAGAATTAAATGGGAAGATTATTGATGAACGATCGATTGATAATGAGAAATCGATCACGACCACATTTTATGTGCCTTACGAGGCAGGTATTCTTACTGCCCGCTGTTACGAAAATGGTGTTGAAATGGCTACTGAAACACTGAAAACTGTCGGAGCGCCGGCTTATATAAGGTTAACCGCTGACAGGAGCGTGATCAGGTCTGATCGTAATGATCTTGCATATATTATGACGGAAGTTGTCGATGCAGATGGAAATGTAATTCCCTGGGCCGATGAGATAACTATAAATTTTGAAATAAGCGGTAAGGGTAAACTTGCAGGAGTAGGCAATGGAAATCCGGGTGATATGGCAAGCTTTCAGCAGCCAGTGAGAAAAACATACCAGGGGAAATGTCTGGCAATTGTACGTCCTGAAGTGA
Source organism: Bacteroidia bacterium (assembly GCA_041480535.1). Classification (GTDB taxonomy): domain Bacteria; phylum Bacteroidota; class Bacteroidia; order Bacteroidales; family VadinHA17; genus LD21. Next base: position 293 of record JBGPAF010000375.1, on the reverse strand, counting down.
CTCCGGGTAATATAACCATTAAGGCAATGTCGGAAGGACTAAAAGAATGCTCTCTCGAATTGACTGTTGAGTAGCATCAAGGTCTTTTTATCAGGTACAATAATGTAAATCAGAATTTTTAATCGTAAAAGGAATTCGGAACTTCACTAACAAAATAATAATCAAATGCGCAATTATCTCATTTTATTGTTTGCCCTACTATCAACCTGTGCAGGTGTCCAGATTACAACGGCAAAATATAAGGAACCGGTAACATTTACAACACTGCAGGACCATCAGAACATGATGGACCA
>JBGPAF010000374.1:0-2975 GCA_041480535.1 Bacteroidia bacterium | reverse complement strand
ATCATTGATTGAAGTTTTAACCCACCAGTTGGGATCCCATGATGAACTCTGATTTTGACCATCATCAGTGAACATTTGATCGTATTTGACACCGGCCGAACTGACCCCGAATAAAAAGCCTGTGCGAAGATCATGAAAGCTGTCAAGTATTATTCCTGCCAGGTCACCATCGGCATTATCCCTCCTTGTCAATCGGTTTACAATGCTGTCGGGATTTGTATCATAAGCTTTAATGGCAACATAGAGATTGTCTTCATCAAACAAGATTTTAAACTCAGTTTTTTGAGTTGCATCTCTTCCATTATATGGTCGATTCTGAGTAAAGTCATCATCCCATGTTCCGTCTTTCCATGGTTCATCATCCAGAATTCCGTTGATTACCGGCGCTGTCATTATCCTGGCAGCCTTATATTGTTTTTTTTCAGGTGTTTGACCTGATATGAAAGGAATTAGAAAGAACAGCAACATCAAAGAGGTCAGAATTTTTTTCATTTATCCGTGAAGTTTTCCTGAAGGGTTCAATCAGATCACCATTTTATTTCAATCCAAACCTGTAGCTGAATTTGACAAGGAAAACGTTCTTTAAATTGTAGTTGTCATCCTCCTGAAACAGCTGACGGTCGAACAGGTCGCCCATATCATTTAGGTAATCCATATTACCAGTAGGATTATAGCCGCTCCTGGTCTGACTCCATACAAGATAAACAGAGGATCCCGGTGAGTATTCCCATCTTATAACCAGGTTGGAAAGAAATTCCTTGACATTGAAATCATTTTTTCCGAATCCGTAATCGATGGTTCCATCCATATTTTCGTCGATGTCAAAGTACCCGTTCTGAGGGGTCAGCTGTGCGTCAGAATAGGTATGGAACCGGTCAGTGTACTTGTCTGCCATCGGATTTAAGATATACTTATGATCATAATATCTGCCTGAAGCTACGAAAGGCTGGCCCCAGTACTGAACAGTAAGGTCGGGGCTCAGGTTCAGATTTATCCTTAATGATGCATTTAAAGTTTGTCTGTCGATGCTGGCAAATATGTACCTGTCACTGCCATTCATGCTTGTTGTTGTTACATACTGAAGTTCACTGAATGACTTGGAATAACCCGGATTCAGAGATAATCTAAGGTAGTTGGTCGGCTTATAAGATATCTCCAGGCCAGCATAGCGGTTCTTATAGTAGTCTTTAAAGCCCGTATTGAAATTCAAGTTAAAACTTAATTCAAGCTTTTTTCTGCTGTCAGTTGAAAAACCAGCATTTGAAGTCCATCTTCCGGGTACTTTCATCGTGGGTCCGCCCCGAAGCATGGTTGCATCATGAGAATTGGTCTGCACATTCCCGTAGACCCATGCATTCCAGTAATTTTTAAATGTCATACTTGCATTTCCCTCAAGGCCATCGTTTACATGAGCTCCGCCAAAATTAAAGAATGACCAGATGTCTCCGTTTATATTAAACCTTCTATATATTCCCTTCGGTTCCCACTGGTTGTAGCCAGCCCAAATTATTGGCATTATCCTGTCGGCCTGCTGTAAATAGCCAAGGTCATTTATTTCAAACCCTGGTGTTTTCCATAATACAACGCCCCCCAGGTTTAAATGGCCATCGAGCTTCATGATCTGCATCCTGCCTCCTGATCCTGCAAGTGAAGTGCGGTTTGGATCAAACAGGGCATAATCTTTATCCGGCCGCTGGAAATATCTTGCTGATGATCTCTGCGTTATCTCCAGAGCCTCTTTCGTTCCATTAACCTGACTGAATGCAGTGTTTATGTTGAACATCCATTTTTTATCCTTGAAATACTGGGTAAAGTCAAATCCGCCTGAGAAGGCTGATTTATGCATATAATCGTCAAGATTTGTATCAAGTTTCCTGTTTGTACCTGTAAAGATAACTCCGACAATAGTTTTACCTTCATTATAATCTTTCTGGACCCTGCCGACCACGTAATTAGTAAGCGGTTCAACAGTTTCATAGGTCCTTTCACCTCCGTTATCAATCTCAGCCTTTTCCTCATTGGTGACAGCTTCGACAAAACCTACTGATAAACCATTCTGGGTTTTGCCCGTTAGCTTAGCAGCTCCGATAATGGTTGTAAATGTAGGCACATCAGCATACATTCCGTCTCCCATATTCGGATAACCCTGTGGCCGGCGGCCGATTCGCCTGGTATAGAATAAATTATCATTGCCAACGTCACCATCACCTATACCGATATTGAAATTGGTTATATTATTTCCCTCGATGAAGAAAGGTCTTCTTTCGCTGAAGAAAGTCTCATATGCCGATAGATTTACCTGAGAGGGGTCAGCTTCAACCTGGCCAAAATCAGGATTAATGGTCAGATCCATTGTCATATTGTTGGTTAATCCAATTTTGGCATCTATTCCTCCATTCAGCCCGTATTTCTTCCCTTTTTCCAGGAATGGATTTCCTGGCTCGGCTTTGAATGTTTCAAGCTTGCCTACAGTATAAGGGGTAACATCAAAAATCTTCCTTGGTTTAATCTGTTCAAGGCCTGCAAGTTCACCAAACATGTGAACCATACCCGGTGCATCTTTGGGAATATGCTGCCAGAAACTTGTTTCATTCTTCCTGTATAATAGTCTTGCCACCTCAAGCCCCCAGGTATCTCCTGAATTCTTTTCAAATCTTACCTGGCTGAAAGGGATCTTCATTTCGGCAACCCATCCTTCCTTGTTAATTGAGGTTTTTACCCACCAGTTTGGATCCCAGGATTGGTCCTCATTATTTCCGTTATTTGTCATCATCTCGTCATTTTTAACACCACCGGCGCTCACTCCAAACCAGAATCCGGTGCGAAGATCATGGTAGCTGTCAAAAACAATGGCAACCATATCACCGTCAATCTGGTCTCTTCTTGTTAACCGTCTAACTATGCTGTCGGGGCTTGTATCAAAAGCTTTTATAGCTACATAGAGGTTGTTTTCGTCAAATAGAATTTTAAACTCT
>JBGPAF010000373.1:0-2982 GCA_041480535.1 Bacteroidia bacterium | reverse complement strand
TTATCAGAGGTAAGGATGACCTTTGAACTACCTTCTGCAGATATGAGCGCCATTCCCGGACGTTTTGTACGATCCCTATCACCGCCTGCTCCGATAACAGTTATCAGTTGACTTCCATCACCGCGGATCTTATTGATCGTGCTGATAACATTAAGCAGGGCATCGGGAGTGTGCGCATAATCAACAATACCACTTATTCCTCCCGGACTTTCCACTGATTCAAGCCTTCCGGGCACAGACCTCAGATCACTCAAAATTGTAAGGATCTCTTTCCTGGTTCCGCCAAGCAGTTCTGATGCTGCAAAGACAGCCAGCAGGTTTGAAGCATTGAAATCTCCAATAAATCTTGTCCATACATCTTCTCCCTGTATCTTCAGATCCATTCCGTCGAAATCCTGTTCAATAACACTGCAGCGGAAATCAGCTATCCCCTTTACTGAAAATGTATATTTATGGGCATTGCAGTTCTGGAGCATTACTTTTCCATTTTTGTTGTCGACATTTGAAAGGGCAAATGCATCGGCAGGCAGAGAATCAAAAAAGCTCTTCTTTGCGTTCAGATAGTTGCTGAAAGTCTTATGATAATCAAGATGATCATGTGTAAGATTCGTAAAGATCCCTCCGGCAAATTTTAAACCTGCAATGCGTTTCTGATCGACCGAATGTGAACTCACTTCCATAAATGCATAATCGCAACCTGCATCAACCATTTCGGCAAGGCTTCTGTTCAGCTGAATGGGATCGGGAGTTGTGTGAGTTGCAGGAAGCTCCTTATCAACAATATAATTGCAGACTGTGGAAAATAGCCCGCATTTATAACCGAGTCCCGTAAACATCCTGTAGAGCAAAGTGGCAATCGTTGTTTTACCATTGGTACCCGTGACCCCTGTAAGTTTTAATGAAGAAGATGGATTTCCGAAAAACTCAGACGATACTATTCCAAGAGCCCTGGCCGAATCACTTGTTTTTATCCAGCAGATTTTATTATCGGTTTTATCCGGAAGAACTTCACAGATAACAGCTGCAGCTCCTGAAGCAACAGCAGCATTTATGAAATCATGCCCGTCGCTCTTTGTTCCCTTCACTGCTACAAACAGACTGCCCGGTTTTACTTTGCGTGAATCGAATTCAATATTATCAATTACCGGATTCTCTGCTCCAGTTTTTGAAACAACATCGATATTTTTTACCAAATCATTAACCCTGATCATAATCCTGTCACATATTCATATCAAGTGAAACAACACTTCCTTCATAAACTCTCGCACCATGCTCAGGCGACTGCCTCAGGACTCTTCCCTTGCCGCTGTACCTTACTTTCAGACCGGAATTTTCGAGCAGGTATATGGCATCCCTGAGACTCATGCCCCTGACATCGGGGACCAATCCTTTTTTAAGGTCCACTCCGACAAGCCTGATAGTGTCGCCGCTCTCACGCGTGACCACCCATTCTTGCTTTGAGGTCCTTTTATACCGTACGTTCAGGTCACTGAGAACTTCATTGATATCGGCCCTGTAACCATTGCCTGCCTCCGGAGCATTTATTTTTTTATCCTCCTTGTTATCTGCCCTGTAATCCTTAAAGAATGTGGTTGCATAGACTTTATCGGATATTTCCTTGAAAACCGATCCGGCGACGATATTACCGTAATAAACCCCGTTTGAAGGAGCATTGACGACCACAATGCATGAATAGAGAGGATTTCCTGCCGGGAAATAACCAACAAAAGATGCCTGGTATGACATTCTGGCTCCCGTCCTGTACCCGTGTTTATCCCTGGCTATCTGAGCTGTTCCTGTCTTACCTGCTATCTTATAGTTTGCATTCCTCAGGTTAGTTGCCGTACCATGCTCAACTACTCCTTCCATCATGTCCTTTGCTTTCCTGATCGTAGATCTTGAAGCGATTGAATTTACAATTACGTCTGTTCCAAAGCTTTTAACAACGGATCCGTTCCTGAGGATAGCAGTAACGAATCTGGGTCGCATCATTTTACCGTCATTTGCAACAGCATTATAAAATGTGAGTATTTGCAAAGGAGTCATCTGCACTTCATACCCGTGCGACATCATGGGTAATGATAATCCTGACCAGTACTTATCGCCGGGGTATCTTATCAGCGGCTTGCCTTCGCCCTGTATCTGAAGGTCGAGCTGCTGATCAAGCTTCATGGCATATAGGCGGCTTACAAAATCCTTCGGATTATTCTTATAATGTTCGGTTATAAGCATTGATGTTCCGACATTCGAAGATTTCTCAAATACCTGCTTTACTGTCAGCTTACCATAACCGTCTTCCTTTGTATCATGGATGATTTTGTTATAGAATTTTACGCTTCCCTTACCTGTATCGACAATGTCGCCAGTATCGATCACACCATCTTCAATAGCGGCCATAAGAACCGGGAGTTTGAACGTTGATCCGGGCTCAGTACTTTCAGCGATTGCGTAATTATATGTTTCGCGGTAATCTCCGTCGCCGGTCTGCTCCAGGTTAGCTATGGCACGAACATCGCCTGTCTCAACTTCCATAAGCACAGCACATCCGTGGTGGGCATTGTGCTTTCTGAGCTGATTTTCGAGTGCACTTGATGCAACATCCTGAAGATCAACATCTATAGTAGTTACAATATCATTGCCATCCTTTGATTCTATGCTTTCACTGTCATCGACTACGATCCAGTCGCCTCCTGTAAGACGTTGTTTAACAACAACACCGTTTTTCCCGGCAAGATCTTTATTGAATGATCCTTCCAGTCCTACCTGTGTGCCCTCAGTTCCAGAGTTAAGGTAGCCTATTGTCCTTGCTGCCAGGTCGCTGTGCGGCAGTATCCTCCTGCTCTCAGGCTGAGCAACAAGACCGCCTTTGTACTGGCCTTCCCTGAAAATAGGAAGTTCTTTCAGCTTCTTGAGAGTAGCATAGTCAACTTTTTTCTGAATAAGAAAATAGCGGTCCCCCCTCTTTCTGGCTTCGGTAATATC
>JBGPAF010000372.1:0-3001 GCA_041480535.1 Bacteroidia bacterium | reverse complement strand
TATTCCCATGGCCAGTCGACCAGAACTATCTTTCCTGTTGCATGACCTTCAGGGGATGATGCCCTTATAAGGTACCTGCCCCATTCATTTTTTGCTATATTGAATGAAAATTTTCCTTCCCCTCCCGATGTTCTGATTTTTTTGGTGATAACAGGTTTATACATATCATTCGAGATATAGGCCGCAAGATCTTCCTGGTCAGATTCCCACCACCATTTATATTCGATCTTATAAACAGTCATTTCGACTTCAGAATTAACAGGATTCCCTTTTGGATCGACAGTGACAATACTTACCTCATTATTGGTATCGGTAAATAACATCCTGTCCTTGTCTTTTAATCCCGGAAGATCAATACCCACAAATACCGGATAGGGAGCATATTTATACACTGCCTGGGTGATGCTCTCATCTCCGCCTTTTTCAGCGGCTTTTGCAGTGAAGACCGCATTAAGCATCCCCGGGGCATTGATCTCATCACCCGGATTAAAAATAACATCAGCATCTCCTTTTTCATCAACCGAACCCTCAAACATCTTTGCAGTCTCGGAATAAAACTGTATTGCAGGATCATCAAAATTGTACCTGCTGTATTTTTTGAATTCCGTTTTTGTTTGCTTTAGGATATACTCAACTGACGATTTAAGATTTCCTGCAGTTGCTCCGTTGAGCCATTTGACTTTCAGAGTTCCCTTTGAGGTTTTCCCTGATCCGCCAAGTATCTCCTCATGGAAATTAAGGTCAATCTTAAGCCTGTTTGGTTTGATAGTCTCAACCCTGACCCTTTTTGTGAACAGAGCGCCCCCGATCTTTATCTGAGCCTTATAATCGCCCGTTACCGCATCCGGGACAGTAGCTGTTTTGAAGACAAGAAGGTTTTTACCACCCGATTTCAGCACCTGGTTGTCGACCTTCTGTTCCATCGGGTTGACCAGTTCGAACATTACCGGATGATCAGAAGGGATGGTTTTATTCATATCCTTTATAAAGACAGAAAGAAAGATGGAATCACCCGGGCGCCAGACATCCCTTTCGCCGTAGATAAATGCTTTGATGCCTTTTTCAGGCTTGTTGCCCGAAACATCAAATGAACTCAGTGAGAGAGATGATCCGTCATTAATCTTAAGGTAATTGCGGTCCTTATCCTTTTTTGCAATTATCAGGAAAGGTTTTCTTTCGCAGGCAAGAGTGACTGATCCGTTCGGGTCGGTGTTCCCTGAATTAATCTCCTGAAGCTGGAAATCATAAACGCTAACAGCCACTTCATTTAATGGCAAAGCTGTCAGAAGATCATTAACGAACACATGAAGTTTATCATCACTTCCTTTCTTTGCAATTATCCCGAAATTTGAAGCCAGTATATTTCTGGTCAGTTTTCTGTCGGGATTGAAATATGCAGCTTTGCAGGGATTGTCGCGGTCGCGCCAGTTAAAACCGAATGAATAATAAAGATAATCATCACTGTCGGAATAATAATTATCAGGATCATCCCAGAATTCCCGGTTTGTTTCTTCCGACAGTTTAAGCATATCCTCATATTTTTTAAAATCTTCCGAGCCGGTGCAGGGATAAAGAGAATAGGATGGTCTCATCGAAAGTTCCACCCGGTAGAGAATGCCGGGTTCGACATCAATAAATTCTGAAAGATCGATTGTAAAAAGATTCCATCCGCCCGGATTACTGCCTGAAGGATTAACAAGATCAACGCGTCCGGAATAGAGCGGCCGGCCAAACCGTTTTACAGAATAACCAGTATTGATTTCATTTTCCTGGAGGAAATACGGAAGGTTGTTTTCGAAAATTTTAATGATCTTCAGATCGACAGCCTTCAGGTTTGCTGCCTTGAACGGGAAAATAAGGTTCTGGGATGAAGGGAGGATGACGCCGTTCCCTATAAGTTCAATTGAAGGCATAACAGGGGAGAAGTCGATTTTTGTCCTGAACGGTGAAGTAAGTGTTGCTCCCTTTGTGTTTTTTATCGAACTTTCGATATTGAGTTCTGCAGTACCTTCAGGTCTGGAAACCGGAAAAATGCTTACAATGTTGGAGTTAATGCTGACTGACATTTCATTTGCAGGAGAGAGCCATATCAGACCTTCCGTCTCCTTGGTGGCATCGACCGGATCAGAAAATATGACATCTATATTCTGATTTTCTCCCCGGCCAATAATTAAATCAATAACAGAAAATTCACCGGTTGGAGGAATATTAACTGATGCGGTGCCCTTCTGGTTTACTTTTGCCTGAGAACCATCCCATGCGAGTTCCAGTTTCTGTGCCTTGTCGGACCGGTTAACATTTAATACAGTGAATTTATGAATAAGTGCATCGGAATGGTCCCACATTATTTCCAACTTTTTCCTTCCAAGTTTCGCCTGCAGATATCCTTCAACTTCCGATGATGCTATATAATCGGAAGCAGTTATTTCTCCATTAAGTGAATACTTATTTCCTTCTTCAGAACTTTCAAGCACCCCCGTAGTGACGATAAAATCCTTTCTGATTGTCTGGAACCTTATTGGGAAAGTTTTAAGGGATTCTTTGACATCAGCAAGTCTGTCGAGATTTAGTCTGCCGGAATATACAGTACCCGGATCAAGTATTTTTACAGGTTTGAATACAAGGGTTACATCATCGGTCCATTCTGCCTTGCCTCTGATAACAGGTTCGAACATGAACAGCCCGGCTGGTGTCTGCCTGTTCGCCTTTGCAGCAAATTCAGGAGTAAATCGTATTTCTATTGGTGAATTAACCGATACGATCCCGGAGGTATATCCGGTAATATATTCACTGAATCCCTTATCAATCGGAACAATGACCTCAGAAAGATCCTTTGGCCTTTTAAGAGTCAGTTTAACCGGGACTTTCTCTTTGTGTCCGCATGAAGAAACTATAATTAGTATAAGGGTCGGTATTAACAGTCGGGTTAATTTCATTGTATCGTTATAAGGAAGTTAACAACTCAAATAAATTTTATTACAGGAACAAGAATCGAAAATTG
>JBGPAF010000371.1:0-3009 GCA_041480535.1 Bacteroidia bacterium | reverse complement strand
GTTAAGGATACTATTACCCTCATAGCAGATTATGTTGAACAAGCTCTGCAATGGGCTCATCAGGGTAATCCAAAGGCAACCTTACTGATCAACGAATACAGGACTCTTGACGACAAGGAAATACGAAAACGGTATGATGACCTGCTGGCTGAACTTAAAAAAAGGAATGTACCTTTGTCCGGGATCGGGATCCAGGCTCATGAACCGCGACAGGAATGGTTCTCCCCGGAGGATGTATGGAAAACCTTTGACCTTTATTTCCAGCTCGGGTACCCGATTCATATCACGGAATTTCATCCTCAATCATCCGGTGTTCCCATAACGGGAGACTGGCGGACAGGTTCCTGGACACCAGAGGCTCAATCCGAATTCACTGAACAATTTGTCAGGTTATGTTTCGGGCATCCAGGCGTTGCCTCGATCAACTGGTGGGGATTTTCCGACCGTAATATCTGGTTGCCGGGTGGTGGACTTGTGGATGAGGAATATCGTCCAAAACCAGTTTATATTATGCTGGATGAGCTAATCAATCAGACCTGGAGAACAAATACTTCGATTCAAACCGATAACCTGGGAGCAGTATCTTTCAGGGGATTCTTTGGTGAATATGAAATTACCATAACTACCCTGGATAGCAAAGTCAGAGTGTTTCATGTTCATGTAAGCAAAAACGAAGGTAACAGTTGGATATTTACTATTGATGGATAGTGTTTTAGTTTTTCAATATTATCCCCATCTGATTTTCCCATTCTTTGACTGAAAAGGATGAGTCCGACCAGATTTTATTTTCTATACCTTCTTGTTCAAGTTCTTAATAATTAATTTTTAACAAGATGAAATCTTTTTTGAAAAACATTAGATTTTTGGTACTGTTTGCCATAATCCTGTTGCTATTAAGTGGCTGCAGGAAAGAGACAGATCGAGGCAGTGAGTTTAGAGCAATTTGGATGCATCCAGACCTTTTCAGTTTAAATGAAACCAGGGCCGCTGTTCAGATGGACAGTTTATTCTCCCTGTACCAGGATATCGGAATAAATAACCTTTTATGCTACAATGCAGCCCCCGGTGAAAATAGTTTTGAATGGGACTATCTGTATGTTCTTCTCAGGGAAGGCCATAAAAAAGGGATTAAGATCCACCCGATTTACTATCCGGGATATAATATAAATCTTGAAAAAGAGCTTGTAGATCATCCGGCCTGGCTTATTCGTAATATGGATGGGAAATACCAACCCAACTTCAATTTAGCAAATCCTGAAGTTAGAAAATACTGGGTTGACAAAATTTCAGCAGCACTTAAGTATGATATTGACGGGATCCATTTAGACTATATCCGCTTTCCTGTTACGCAGGTTTACAGTTATGACAGCGTGACTTGTGAAGCTTTCAAAAAGGAATATCAGTATTCTCCGGTTGAAGTCTCCCATGATTGCGGAAGCATGATCTGGTGTGAATGGATTAAATGGAATGCGAAGCAGGTTACACAGCTGGTGAAAGAGATACGACAGGCGATAAATGAATCAGGCAAACAGGTTGTCCTGGGGGTTGATGTTTTCCCGGATTCCGAAACTTCAAATATTCTTATTGCCCAGGATTGGGGAATATGGGCTGAAACAGGACTGGTGGATTTTATCTGTCCGATGCTTTACACTAACAACCTTGATCTGTTTAAGGAATATCTCAGGAATGCATTGAATCTGGCTGACGGCAAATGCAAGGTTTATCCTGGCATAGGTGTATATACAGCACATAATAAAATTACTAAAGAGCTTATAGTAAAAGAAATAAATATAACCAGAGAAGAGAAAACCAACGGTATGGTTTTTTTCTCCGGCAACTCATTTAATAAAGAGATGCAGGATACATTAAAAGTTTCACTTTTCAAATAGATATAGTTTCATTATATCCATTATTTTGTTAAATGTTGTTCTTTAAAACACTTTGTCATGGCTAAAGTATATTACGTTGGTGACTGGGCTGTCCTTACAGGACCTACATTTGCTGAATCTCCGTTCCAGTTTGCTCCGAAAGGGCTTGAAATATTCAACTACGGAAAATGGTTAAAGGATGCGCTGGAATCAGACGGTAAAAATCAGGTTAATTCTGTTCCAAGCTGGGATTTCTATAAGCTTCCTCCGGGAGAATATGAAAGGATCCTTGACGAATACGACGTTTTTATTTTCAGTGATGTTGAAGGAAAGCTGTTTCAGCTGGCCCCTGATTTCTTTATACGCGAGGAATTTGGGAAAAAAGTACTGACATTTCCTGACAGGGTAAAACTGACCAATGAGGCTGTTGCAAACGGGAAAGGATTAATGATGCTCGGGGGGTGGTACTCTTTTACAGGTGAATTAGGAAAAGGCGGATGGGGCAGGACCAACTTTAAAAAAGTTCTGCCTGTTAAATGTCTTGAACATGAAGACCTTGTAGAAAGCACAGAAGGATATTACCCGAAAGTGACACAAACAGGGAAAAGGATCTTTTTTGAATCTGATTTTGAGGGTATGCCGCCATTACTTGGTTACAATCAGACAGAAGCTATTCCTGAAGGAGAAGTCCTGGTAACTATTGAAGAAACAGGCCATCCGTTGGTTGCTTTAAGAAAGATCGGCAAGGGACATGTTTTAGCTTATACTTCTGATCCTGCTCCTCACTGGGGACTGAATTTTGTTTACTGGGAACATTATAATGATTTCTGGCTTAAGTGTTTATCATTGGTATTGCCGGGTTCAGATAAATAGAAAAATAATGAAATGGTTAAAAATAAGTGCTGCCGGGGTCATTTTATCAACCATTTTTTCATTGTGCACAAATAAACCTGACTCAGCTTCAAATGTTCTGGGCGAAAGCCAGTACCTTGATGGTTTTCAGAAAGGAGCAGGATTCTGGGACTCCTGTTTTATGGATAAAAATCATGGAGATACATATTGCAGTGTTGATACTGCAGGCAGACCCAATGACAGGACCAAGGCAACACGGTTTAAAACTTCATATCACAGCATTGAGCAT
>JBGPAF010000370.1:0-3009 GCA_041480535.1 Bacteroidia bacterium | reverse complement strand
TGATCTCCTCCGGGACTGTGGATGCCGGCAGGAACGATGTTTCTCCAATGAAGAGAACGGATATTATTTCAGCAAAACAGATCTGGGCTGCAATCGGACAAGTCAGGCCATAAGGATTATTTCTTTGGTTCGCTGCTTTTCTTCGATTCGGCGATCCCCTGCCTTAATAGCAATGCAGAAGCCACTCCGAAAACAAAGATAACCAGCGATTTCCAGTCAACGCTCTTTATAAAAAAGATCAGAGCGATGATCAGACACAGCAGGCTTAATCCGTACCAGATCAACGATTTGGATTTCATCTGAACACGTTGTTTAATTATTTAATAGTTCTCCTCTTTAAGCTGCATGAAAGCTTTCGGATGAAGGCATGCAGGACAGTTTTCAAGTGCTTTTGCCGATTGATATACATAACCGCAGTTAATGCATTTCCACCATACTTTTCCTTCTTTTACAAACACCTTATCTTTAGAGATATTCTGTAAAAGCTTCATATACCTTGCTTCATGCTCTGCTTCTACTTTTGCGATCATTTTAAAAGCAGTTGCGATTTCGGTAAATCCTTCTTTTTCTGCAACTGCAGCAAAATGCGGGTAAACCTCTGCTCTCTCTTCATGTTCCCCTTCAGCTGCCGCCTTAAGATTTTCCGCGGTTGTACCAATTCTTCCTGCAGGATAACCGGCAGTAATTTCGAGTGTGCCGCCTTCAAGGAATTTAAAGAATCGCTTGGCATGGGCCTTTTCCTGGAGTGCCGTCTCAGTAAAAATGTTTGCGATCTGTTCGTAGCCCTCTTTCCTGGCAGCGCTGGCGAAAAAATCGTAACGGTTCCTTGCCTGCGACTCTCCGGCAAATGATTTCAGGAGATTCTGTTCGGTTTTTGTGCCTTTCAATGATTTTGACATAGTTTTTCAGTTATTAGGTCAGACATATATTACATTGTTAATCAGCATATAATTATGGACCAGGCTAATACCTGATCATATCAGGTTCAGGCCTGCAAAATACTAAATTTTTGAAATGATTACATCTTTTGTCCGTGCAGTTTCAAAATATATCCGGCGGTTACGAAAGATGAAACGACAAAAGCTCTCGGTATAATTAAGTTACTTAATTTCCAAACCTTGGATTTACAACATTATTGTAAATTGAACCAAATGTATAACTAAGTCCGAAATACCCGTAATAGGAAAATTTTGTTTCTGTAATCTTTCGTCTTAAAAGGATATCGGTATCCGATACTCCGCCTTTAGGTAATGAAAGCTGATCGTTCACAATGGAAGCTTCTCCCATATAGGATAACTGAAGACCTTTTACAATTCTGAGCGATACATAAAACTCAGCACTGAAATTGTTTCTGGACCAGTCATGAAAATAATTCTTCCATATGAGAGAGACATCAGCAGAACCCCATTTCTGGACTGTTTCAAGCGATGCGGACAATGAATGTGATCCAAGATGCTCCCTTACCTTGTTATAAATTGTAGTATCAGAATAATCATTGTAGGTATACCCTGCCTTATAAAGTATCCTCAGCTGACGCCGGGTTGATTCCGAGTAAGGGAAAATATCATATTCGATGGCAGGCATCAGGTTGAACTGCAGGTCATAGCTTCCATAGCTCGAAGCACTTATATCTGTTGACATTCCTGCCGACCAGTGGTCGTTAATTGATTTAACATAGAGAATTGAAGAACCTTTGGACCTGGTGGTACTCTTTTCAAAAGTACTGTCGTTTAATTCATATCTCTGTTGCGTTCTGTTAAAGTACAAGCTTGTCATCAGTTTTGATCCCTCAGTAATCCTGTTTACAGATGTACTCCAGTATGCATATATCGATTTGTATCTTTTTTCACCGGTCAGGTTTCCGGATATACTTGTTCTGAATACCCAACTGTTCCATTTATCTGATTCGATCGTTTCCTTGACAGGTTGAGTAAAATTTATATTAAAGTATTGTGCAAGGGGGGTTTTGAGTACATATCTCATTAGTCCCATTTTTAATGCCTTAACTGTTTTCGTTCTGTATTCGTCTTCTGTTTCATCCATCGCTTCGATTACTTCAAGTGTATCATTCATCCCCGCACACCTGTTCTGCCCGACGAGAAAAAACTTATCAGAATATCCTCCTGATCCCGTTCGTTCATATGTTGAAATAATATATACATCAGCTTCTTTAATATCTCTGACATAGTTGACAAATGTTATCTCCTTTCTGATAAAATTGCTTGCAGACATGAAAACATTCAGTGCATTCTTGCGGATGGTATCAGCTACAACCACAGGAGTCTCCTGAGACCAGGAGAGTGTTGTAATAAGAAGCAATGTTAAAAGGAAAACTGCTTTTTTCATCGGGTTAGTCTTGTTAAGATTAGTTAGGGGATATTATAATTACGTAAGTTACAACGAATTATTTTAACGAAAAGTATAGTTAAGAATTATTTTTGTTGAAACGAGACTGTACGCATGTTTTACTGACAATTCTGGCATTATGATAATCATCCCTTCCGATCCTGCAAAGAAGAAAGGGGAGCACGATATTGCGCCCCCCTGACTGAATTATAGGAATGAAAAACCAGGAAGCTATCTTTCAAATCTTTTCTGATGACCGATATAGTCGAGCCCGTCCTCTGTCATGAGCCAGAAACTTTCCTCAGGATTTCCTGTGAAATCCTCATCATCGGTCGAATGAAAAAGAGTTTCAATTGTTCTGTCCATGTGAATAACAGTTTTTTCCGGGACTCTGACAGTTACTCCCACATAATCGAACGACCACTTTTTACCCTTGGGGATCGTGAAAAATTCATCCAGGAGAAGGGTATCTCCTGATATTTTGAAATTATACTCAAGTTTCTGAGCATTTTCAACTGCATCAAGTCTGCTCCGTCCGGCTGAATGTTTCCTGATCTCCATACTGGCAGAATTATTTTCGTCGTTTTCAATATCGAGGCTGGTCCTTATATAAACCTCCTGCCGTTCCTCCGATATGAAAATATCGTACTCCTCATCAGGGAT
>JBGPAF010000369.1:0-3016 GCA_041480535.1 Bacteroidia bacterium | reverse complement strand
GTTTTTCTGGGAGTATACCTCGATTTTGACAACTGGAAGGATGTCCCGATGATAAAGGTATCAAACAAGGAACTGCAGAAGAGTATTGGGATCAGCGGGAACCTTGCAGCATTCAGCGATCTAGTCAGTTTAGAAGGGGGCGGATCATATAAGCTGACTGAAGCAGTCAGCAAAGCATACTCAAAAGCTCCGGGAGCGAGAACAAAAGCCGATAAGGAAATTATGAAGGTCGATGAAAGGGTGAACATACTTTACATGATTTATACAGGAGGTTTCCTTAAGATCTTTCCCCTGAATAATGATTCTCATAACTGGGGATCACCTGAAGAAGCTCTCAACGCAGCAGCTACAAGTGAAGATTCCCTTTACCTGAAAAATATTATTCCATTATTTGCGCAAGCCCTGCAGACAAATAATACTAAAACGGCTGAACAGATCGCAGTATCAGTCAGGGATTACCAGAAAAAATTTGCCAGGTATGATCTGCCGCCTGAATCAAAAACAAAAGCCGAGTATCTTTATTATAAGCTGATGATCTTTGAACGCCTTTTCCCGTTTTATGCCACAACAGGCTTTCTTATGCTTATAGGCTTGATTATTATGGTTATAAGAGGAAGGAAAAATATCTCATTATTTGTCAGGATCCTCAGCTGGATTCTTTTCGTGGGTTTTTTATTCCATACATTCGGTCTGGGTATTCGCTGGTATGTTGCAGGGCATTCACCTATGAGCAACGGTTATGAATCGATGATTTTCATTTCATGGGTTACCCTTATGGCAGGTTTTATCTTCAGCCGCAAATCATCGTTTGCACTTTCGGCTACGGCAATACTTGCGGGAATGACCCTGATGGTCGCACACCTGAGCTTCATGGATCCTGAAATTACAAATCTTGTCCCTGTACTCAAATCTTACTGGCTTACATTACATGTCTCAGTCATTACAGGCAGTTACGGATTCCTTGGTCTGGGTGCGATTCTTGGTATAATTTCAATGATCCTGATATCCCTCTCGGATCAAAGGAATATTGAAAGGATTTCAGGCACCCTTGATGAACTTGCTGTAATCAACTACAAGACTCTTACTTTGGGTCTTTACCTGCTTACAATAGGGACATTCCTTGGGGCCGTCTGGGCAAATGAGTCGTGGGGAAGATACTGGGGATGGGATCCGAAGGAAACCTGGTCGCTCATAACTATTATAATCTATAGTTTTGTTATCCATTCGCGTCTGATACCTGGAATGAAGGATATTTACACATTCAACCTGTTGTCGCTCTTTGCATTCTCATCTGTGCTGATGACTTATTTTGGTGTTAACTATTACCTGTCGGGATTGCATTCATATGCTGCAGGAGATTCTGTTCCTATTCCGGTGTTTGTGTATGTTGCTGTTATAGTTCTTGTTTCACTGGCTGGGTTGGCATATGTTAAATACAGGAATTGGGAGAAGATCAAAAACTTATAAGGGAAAAGCTTTTCCCTCCGTGGAGAATACAGTGGGGAATATCCACGCCTTTAATAACTAAAATGAGATCTTGCACATTATCCCGCTGGTAGTAAACCTGAGATTCTGAGTTGCCAGATCGGAAACCGGTATCTTGATAAAAGGTTCAAAGTAAAGGGTTAGCTTTGAGAACAGAGGTTGCTCAATTCCGAAGGTAATATTTATCCTGCCTGCAAAATCAAATGTACTTAGAGGGGCCTCTGTTGTTTGTTCGACGGATTTGACATTTTCAAGCTGGTAGACCACATTTGGCACTCCATCTACCATCTCTGTGGCTTGAACCATTTTTTGAGTATAGCTCGTATTGGTATACTTTTCGCTTAGGTATGCGACCGATGATATCCCCCCGGACAGATAGTAACAAGTCGATTTCTGTATCAGGAATTTCCATGTAATGTTAAGAGGCACATCAAGGTCCACCAGTTCAGATTCAGTATTTCCCGGTGGTATCCATCCAGGATTGCCGGAGCTTTCATTTACAACATTCTGACGTTCAATCTGTATGCCTGTGGAAAGCCGGAGCCTGCGGGAAAATTCAAAATCAGCATTTATCCCACCTGAGTAGGTGAAAGATGAACCGGTATTGGTTGAGGTGATCCCTGGTGAAATATTGACTCCGATTCTGATCTTTTTTGATCTCCTGCTATCAGACAGACTTTTTTCAGGAGTTGCATTAACCTCTGCCAGTTTTCTATAAGGGTTGTTTAGAGATGTATCTGATTTGTTAACCTCTGATAAGTTACGGACATCCTCAACATTAACGTCTGGTGATTGCAACCCTGGATTGACCGCATCTGGAGATTGGTCAGTAATAGTTTTCTCTGACGGATTGATTATTGGATTTGATTCTGAAGCATTAACCTCTGCAATGCTAAGTATATCAGTGGTATCCTGGATCTGCCTGGTTGCATGAATCTTATTCTGAGGCTCACTTTTGGGCTGCAATACCTGGGTATGACTGATTCTATAATTAATATTGTCTTTGGCCTGTATTGCGGGAACCTTCCGGATAAGTATCTGATCTTTAAGAGTGTCCTTTTTTGATGGTATAGTTAAATTGCTGATAACATGCTGATTATAAGCATTTTTGTTACTGATTGAACCCGGGAAAATGAATCTGAATCCAAACCAGCCTATTAAAAGGCTTGCAGCAATGCCTGTGACTGTAAACCAAAGAATCAGTTTTTTCCTTCTTTTTCTTTTTTTGATAAAATTCTCCCAGGAACCCAGGATATAGTGTTCTTCATAATTATCCAGGGTCTTTTTTATCAGATCAATTAATTCTCTGTCAGTTTCCGAATTTTCCATAACTGGTATTAAAATACAAATTAAATAATTCCCTCAATCTCTTTTTTGCCCTTGCAAGATAGACCCTGGAAGTATTTTCAGGGATTTTTAGCAGATCAGAAATCTCATTATGGCTGTAACCTTCAATTTCATATAAGCTGAATACCAACCGCTGATTATCCGGAAGGCGGTTCATTAGCATCAGAAAAGGACACTCTTAAAG
>JBGPAF010000368.1:0-3019 GCA_041480535.1 Bacteroidia bacterium | reverse complement strand
GGTAGAGACCTCCAAGTTTTTCTTCAGCATCCCCCTTCAAGTTGACACTCACATCGATCATCTGATCAATAAGAGCCTGTCTTCTGTATGTATCAGATGCTATGTTACGGAATCTGTCGGGACTGCTGCCTGTGAAAAGATAGTCAATGATCATTCCCTGGTATGTTTCTGCAAGGTATTGCTTCAGATCCTCCTGCTTCTCCATCCGTGTTCTGTTCAGCAGGATTACGAAAAGTAATATGATCATTGTCGTAATTGAAATTACTATAGTAATGATCAGGGCATTGACAAGAGCAAACGATTTACCAAAATAGTTTATCTTCTTAAGCCAGGGGCTGTCGCTTTTAAACAGGAATAATTTACGTGCAGGTTCCTCTATCTGCTTTACAACAAGTGCTGATTCAGCAACAGGTGAGTCTGCGGTTACAGTTTCAGTGGTTGCTTCAGCAATCCGGTTTGTATCAGCTGATGATGTGATATTAATAATTGAATCTTCGGAGAGAACAGGAGTCTTGAATTCAGCATTATTCGCATTTACATCTTTTTCAGGCTCTAAATAACTTTTTATCTTGGTTTTATTCAGCTTGGTGACGCGAATCTTATAAAAACCATCCTCCTCAATCATCGTTACATCGTTACCCAGTACTTTGGCAACTTTTGTATACATTCTTTCAGCGTTTGTCTTGAGCCTGAAGGCCCCTATTTGTATGGGATAGATGTCTTTTGAAAGACTTATCAGATTATCCAGTCTCGAATCGTTCATTTCCGAGGTAATAAGAGCAACGCCATCGGTTATGTAGATCGGCGACGGATGATTGGCAATATAAGATGGCTCAGCCGTCGGACCTGCCTCGGCCACGGTGAATAATAGAAGTGATAATATTATTAAGAGCCTGTGTTTCATCACTTCATCTTAAGTGCATAAATTAAGTTTACATTCCCTTCAAATCTGTCCCTCATTGCTGTTCCTCCTGATTCATCATATTCTTCGCGTGAATAACCGGCTCCCAGGCGCACCGAAAACCTGCCCTTCACATTAAAATTATATGCAAGCCTGATACTGTTGGCGCTGAGCCGGTTAATATCTTCCCGTATACCGAATGGTTCATCAGGAGCCGTTCCGGTACCTAATGTCAGCTGTAGATAATTGAAGTCATTAAAATAACGCCGTGCATTAAGATAGAATGATGTTTGGGGTCCGTCATCCTTAAAAAAGAAGAAGCATTTTCCCGAAAACCAGTATTTCCCCAGATATTTCTCCACAGATCCCAGGGCAATAAAAATATTCCTGTCAAAATAATAATAATTGAGTCCTGCCGATACTGCCCACCCCTTAGGTAAAACCTCCCAGAATTCAAATGCTGCCCTGTGTGTCGGGAAATATGTTCCGGGGCTGTAAGCATAAGCGACGTAAGCATAATTCTTATCCGAAAAACGGGGATATGCATCAGCTTCAATCTGCAGTTCGGTAGCATATATATTTGTTGATTCATCGGTAATTAAATTCCCGATATTCACACCTGCAGAAGCAGGGCCCCAGTTGAATCTGTGACCTGCCCCCAGGCTGAAAACCTGCCAGAACCGTGACCAGGGTTTATTGAAATAATCAAATGAATAGCCAGTTCGCAGGTCTGTTGCCACTGCTGTATTTTCTTTTGACCAGAGTGAAATATCACGCCTTGCAGAAAGCGCATCAGCATTATTTGGTTCAGTCTTCAGAAGTGTATCAATTACAGCGGCAGCCTGTTTGTAATCTTTCTGCCAGGCAAGAATGCGTCCAAGAAGAATCCGGGCATCGCCATATGTTGGAAAAGCATTCACAAGTTTACGGGCATCGGTAGCAGCTTCGGCATATTTACCATCAAAAGCCATGGTTCTGATCCTGAGAAATTCAGCTTCAGGATCAATGCCTTCCTGCGAAAAAAGCTGTGAAAAATTTGACAGCCCGGGGATAAAAAACCCAACAAATAATAATAATAAAAGTCTGCGCATGAGTTATTTGTTGAGAATTGATTTGATTCTTGCTACCAGATCATCAGGATTAAAAGGCTTGACAATATAATCGCTGATCCCTAATTCACCAGCCTGACGCTGCATCTGATGATCACTGAAAGCAGTTAAAATTATTGCCGGGGTATCCTTCTCAAGGTCAGATCTTACAAACTTAACCAGTTCAAGTCCGCTGCGATACGGCAGATGAATATCAACAACCAGAAGATCATAATCATTCTTTATAAGAAGATCAATAGCAACGTTTCCGTCTTCGGCTGTGTCAGCTTCATATCCTTCTCTTTCAAGAATAACCGACAGAGTCTTCATTGCCATTGGATTATCTTCACAAATCAATATCTTCATCACAACAGATCCTAATATTAAGAACTAAAGTCAAAATCAACTGCCTTCAAATCAAGATACATAATACTGTGTCAAAATTGGCGATTTTTATCAGCGCTGCCAAGGAATTGGTGCAATATTTTGATCTACATAACAATTTCAGAGACAAACACCATGATTTCAAACGACAAATCAAATAACCGGCTGATTCACTTTAATGCTTTGCTTTTGAATTCTTCTTTTGCGATGAACTCTCAGGCTTCCCCGGCTTATAAAGTTTTATCGTTATTGGATCAACTATCACAAGGCATCCTTTCGGCATTCCGAGCAAATCAGCCTCAATCAGATTATAGAACTCATTTATCACCTCATTATTGTCAATAATATCAATCATTACCGGAAGTTTTTCGGTCAGTTCCCGGAATTTTACGAAACTGATTGCTGAATTACTTAAAGCGAGAACCAATAGTTTAATTTTATCAGGAATATATTGTTTGGAAATACATCCCCGAGATACCTGTAAGAATTGCCGACTGAGGCATTGGAAGAGCTGTTGCTGCCTGTACGTTCGCTTGACCATACAAGATAGATAAAAGATCCCAGCCTGTATTCCCATTTGGCGACCAGATTCGAACGGAACTGGTGGAAATTAAAATCGGGATTGCCGACTGAGTAAAATGCCGGC
>JBGPAF010000367.1:0-3025 GCA_041480535.1 Bacteroidia bacterium | reverse complement strand
TAATTATCAAAAGCATAAAATGGCCATAGTGTACCAAACAAATATAATAAAAACGACTGATAGTTTATTCCACAAGAACAACTACCAGATCCATTACATTGGTAAATGTGGGGCCTGTTATGATAAGGTCGCCGACACGCTTAAAAAAATTATATGAATCGAATTCACCAAGATAATTTTCAGGATCTGCATTCAGCGAAAGGGCCCTGGGGATTGTTTCGGAGTCGGCAACTGCACCTGCAGCGTTTGTCGGTCCGTCGGTTCCGTCAGTCCCTGCTGCAAGCAGGGTAATACCCGGGATATCCTTAAGTCTGATCGCTGCTGACAATGCCAGATGCTGGTTTCTGCCTCCTGTACCGTTTCCATTGATCCTTACTGTTGTTTCACCGCCAAACAACAGGCAGACAGGCTTCTGAATTTCTTTATTATTCTTAAAGAAAATTGCCGTACTTATAACAGACTCGCAGACATTTTCCACATCTCCTTTTAATTCACTGTCAATAATGTAGGTTTTGAACCCCATGCGGACTGCCTCAGTTTTCGCCGCTTTAAGAGCTATCTGATTGGTTCCTGCCAGAAAATTCATTGTCGAGGAGAACAGTGGATCACCCGGTTTGGGTGTCTCGGGATAAATTCCATGGGATCCGTCTTTCAGATAATTCAAAATTCCTGAAGTAATATCTGTTGTTAGATGATAATCTTCGATCACCTTAAGAGCATCAGTGAAAGTGGATGGATCGGGAACAGTGGGACCAGATGCTATAACTTCAAGAGGATTACCTGTTACATCTGACAAGATCAGCGTTACCAGCCGTGCCGGGCTGACAATCCTTGCAAGCTGCCCTCCCTTAACCCTGGAAAGGTGTTTCCTAACGGTGTTTATTTCATTTATTGTCGCGCCGCACCTTATCAAAAGGTTATTTACTATATAAAGCTCTTCAGGCAGAATACCTTCGGGCAGATCGGCCAGAAGAGCGGACCCGCCGCCTGAAATAAGACAGATAACAAGGTCGTTCTCAGATGCCTGCCCTGAAATTTTAATTATCTCTTCGGCAGCTTTAAATCCGTTTTCATCAGGTATCGGGTGACCTGCTTCTGTAACTTTTATCCTTTTCAGTTTACATGCATACCCGTATTTGACAACAATATGTCCACCGGATATCCGGTTTCCCAGGATGCTTTCGACATAATGACCCATAGCTGCGCTGGCCTTGCCGGCACCAATAACATAAATGTTTTTGATGTCGTCAAGGAGTATTTTATGGTCACTAATTGAAAGGACTGATCCCTCGAGTCTCATTACGCTGGTTATCAGCTTCTCAGGAAGAACGCTTCTGACTCCGGCCATAAAGATCTTTTCGGCAATTTCCCTGTTATTCATATGCAGTTTTGATAATAACTCCTTCCTTTTTTTCACCCCTAAATCCTCATATGCCTATCAACCCCCTAAATCACCCATCTGGGGGACTTCCAAAATCTACCACTTCTTTTACGCCCCCCATTTGGGGGGGGTGGGGGGTTGATTCCCCCCGTGGAGGGTTTGGGGGCATTACAAAACAAACAACGAAAATACCCAAACGCATGCAAATACAACAATTCCCATCACAATTGTCGATGTGGTGTACACCTTTAATGTATCATCAACTTTTATCTCTCCGAAATTTGTAACAACCCAGAAATATGAATCGTTGGCATGAGAAGCAATCATAGAACCCGCCCCCATTGCAAGCATTGTAAGCAGTTTTCCCCACTCCGTGTCGAGACCAAGCATCGTCAGCATTGGGGCAACAAATGAGGCAGTAGTGATGATTGCCACAGTCGATGACCCCTGAGCTGTTTTCATGACAACCGCTATCAGGAATGGAACGAGAAGTCCGATGCTTGTTCCGGTCAGCAGTTTTCCCAGGATCTCTCCTATTCCGGTTGATTTAATTACCATCCCGAACATTCCTCCTGCGGCAGTGATTATCAATATTGGTCCGGCTTTAACGATTGCATCAGTAAAAAGGGAATTCATTTCTGAAATAGTCTTCTTCTTAAGGAGAAGCAATGAAAGAATTACTCCGATAAATAATGCGATAACAGGTTCTCCAGGGAAATAGAATATTCTGGATATTAAGCCCTCTCCGCTTTTATCAACCAGGCCGACAAGCGATTTAACTGTTATAAGCAGGAGTGGAACAACTATGGGCAGAAAAGAAAGAAAAACCGGCGGCAGATCTTTGGAAGCCGAACTTTCAGCTGGTCCGTCTTCAACAGCATGATAAATACCTTTCCGTCTGGTCATCCATCTGCTCCAAAAAAATGCAGAAAGAGCACCAGGAACAGCGAATAAGATTCCAATAATTATAAGGTACCCGATATTTGCATTAATTATACCTGATGCCGCCAAAGCTCCCGGATGGGGAGGAATAAGGCAATGGACAGAATAAAGAGAAGTGGCCAGCACTGTTGCCATAAAAGGCATGGCTATTCCTGATTTCCGGCTGAACGATTTTGAAAGTCCGCTGAGAATTATGAATCCGGAATCGCAAAATATAGGCAGTCCTGTTATGAATCCTGTTATTCCAAGGGCCGCTGCACTTCTTTTTTCGCCTGTCTTTGAAAGAATAAATCCCGCTATGCTTAACGTACCGCCTGTTTTATCGAGCGTGATGCCGATTATTGCTCCCAAAATTATTAAAAAGCCGATAGATCCCATTGTACCTCCAAATCCGTCTTTGACGGTTTTAATTATCGTATCGGCAGGAAGAGTAGTAAACGCAAGCAACAGGGAAACGATAAAGAGGGCGATGAAGGCGTGAAGTTTAAGCCTGGTTGTCAGAATAATGATCAGGATTATACTGATCAAAACCAGGAGAGAAATAATAGCAGCATTCATTGCAGAAAAAATAAATTAATAGTCCAGATGAATCTCACTCACAGATTTTATTGCCCTGTCGGAGAAAAAATCACCTGCAGGAAAAACGCGGAATAAACCGCCATCTTCACCAGGAGCTGTTTTAATCAGAAGAAATTCCTGCTG
>JBGPAF010000366.1:0-3026 GCA_041480535.1 Bacteroidia bacterium | reverse complement strand
GAATATGAAATTCCTAAAGAAAAGGCAAAAATTGTAGGAGAGCTGAAAAAAGCTGCCGCCGAATCTAAAAATATATGGATAGCCTCTGATGAGGACCGTGAGGGTGAAGCTATTGCATGGCATCTTGCGAGTGTCCTTAATCTCGATCTGCCCACGACAAAAAGGATAGTGTTCCATGAAATAACAAAAGATGCAATTTCGAATGCAATCCTGAATCCAAGGCAGATAGATATGAATCTTGTCAATTCCCAGCAGGCTCGCCGTATTCTGGACAGGTTTGTTGGTTATGAAATATCACCGGTACTATGGAAAAAGATACAGCCAGCATTGTCTGCCGGAAGAGTGCAGTCGGTTGCTGTCCGGCTGATAGTTGAAAGAGAAAGGGAGATAATTGCATTTAAATCTGAATCATCATTCCGCATAAACGGGATCTTCAAAACAGATCTCAATGCTGCGGAGAACAATATAATAAGGGCAGAAGCCGGTAAAAGATTTCCTGACGAAAAAGAGGCTGCTAAGTTTCTTGAGCTTTGCGTTGCTACCGAGTTCAGGGTAGCCGGTGTTACTGTTAAGCCGGGAACAAGATCGCCTGCACCACCTTTTACTACTTCAACCCTTCAGCAGGAAGCTTATAGGAAGCTTGGCTTTTCGGTATCGCAGACAATGGCGGTTGCACAAAAGCTTTATGAAGCCGGGAAAATAACATATATGAGAACCGACTCCACGAACCTTTCGAAACTTGCGCTGGCAAAATCGAGGGAAGTTATTCTTTCGGAATACGGCGAGAAATATTCAAAAACCCGTCAGTTTAAAACAAGATCCAAAGGGGCACAGGAGGCTCATGAAGCTATCAGGCCCGCATATCCCGACACAGTTACAATAACCGGTAACCAGAATGAGAAAAAACTTTATGAACTCATCTGGAAAAGAACCATAGCCTCACAGATGGCCGATGCCGAAGTAGAAAGAACAACTATTTCAATTGCCATGAATAATTCACCGGTCATTTTCTCAGCAACCGGAGAAGTGGTAAAATTTGACGGATTCCTGAAAGTATATACTGAATCGAGTGATCTTGAAAATGGTGATGATGAGAAGTACATTATTCCTCCGGTAAAAAAAGGCATGGTACTGTATTATGACACCATTTCGGCTACGCAGAAATACACCTCACCGCCTCCACGATATACCGAAGCCAGCCTGGTAAAAAAACTCGAAGAACTTGGAATCGGCCGGCCATCAACCTATGCTCCTACAGTCTCGACTATCCAGAACAGAGGTTACGTTCAAAGGGAGGATCGGCCGGGAGAAAAACGCCAGCTGAAAATTCTTACTCTTTCAAAGGGAGCTATTTCAGCTTCTTCAAAAACTGAAGCGGCAGGAAAAGAAAAGTCAAAATTGTTTCCGCAGGATATAGGTATGATCGTCAATGATTTCCTTGTGGAGAATTTTTCAGAAATAGTTGACTATAACTTTACTGCTGAAGTCGAAGAACAGTTTGATAAGATCGCTGAAGGCAAATTGAAATGGACAGGGATGCTTGACAAGTTTTATTCCCCTTTTCATAAAACTGTCGAAAAGTCTCTCGAGAAAAAAAACAGGAATACCGGGGTCAGGATTCTTGGGACTCATCCCGAAACAGGCGAACAGGTTTCAGTAAAAATGGGACGGTTCGGACCTGTGGCGCAAATCGGTGATTCAGCAAACGGAAATAAGCCAAGGTTTGCAAGCCTGGCAAAGAATCAGCTGCTTGAAACAATTACTCTTGCTGAAGCCCTGAATCTGTTTCGCCTTCCAAGATCACTCGGTATGCACGATGGCGATGAAATGGTAGTGGGAATCGGAAAATTCGGCCCTTATGTCAGGTACAAAAGCAAGTTTTATTCTTTGAAAAAAGGAGTCGATGATCCGTATTCTGTGTCGATTGAAAGAGCCCTGGAAATAATCAGGGAAAAGGCTGAAAGCGATATAAAGAAGGTAATTAAGGATTTTGGTGAGATCCGCTTGCTGAACGGAAGATACGGACCCTATCTTACAAAGGATAAGAAAAATTATCGGCTGCCTAAAGGTGCTCACGCAGATAAGCTTACAGAAGAGGATTGTATCAGAATCATAAAAGAAAGTGAAAAAACCAAAAAAAGTACTGATTAACAAATGCTTGACCTTAACGATTATTTTAATCCTGTAAGCATCGAGAGACCTGATTTTGAGAATCTGTCAGGTAATGCCGGTTTCCCTCATAATATCACGATCCATACTGATAACAATCCCCTGAAAGATATCAGCGGATTCAAGGTAGCTCTTCTGGGGGTACCTGACGGCAGGAATTCTCCGAATCAGGGATCATCCGACGCTCCTGATGCAATAAGGAGAAAGCTTTACAGCCTGGCCAGGATCCCCGGAAAAATAAAGATCATCGATCTTGGGAATATGAAGCAGGGAATGGCTTTCAACGATACTCTTGCAGGTCTGACAGATGTACTTTCCATTCTTCTGAAAGAAAATATATTTCCGGTAATAACCGGAGGAAGCAGTGCACTGGTTTCTGCTATTGACCGGTCTTTTTCGCTTTTAAAAACCAGATATACTATGATTGCTGTCGATCCAAGGATCGATTACAGCAGTTCTCCTGATACTCCTGATTCCTTTAATTACCTTAACGGCATCCTCAGCAATCATAAGAGCACGTTTGGACACTATATTAATATAGGGTATCAGACCTACCTGAATGACCAGCAGGTATTAAACAGGTTTGTCAGACGGCACTCTGAACTGGTAAGGATAGGCGACGTCAGGCAGGCAATTTACCTAACAGAACCTTTATTCAGAGATGCTGATTCTGCAATATTTGATATTTCTGCAGTCAGACAATCCGATGCCCCGGGAACTGCAATTCCGTCACCAAATGGTTTCTATGGTGAAGAGATATGCCTGCTATCAAGATATGCCGGCATATCCGATAACCTGAAGATTTTCGGGCTTTTTGAAGTTAATCCGGGATTAGACTCACGGTCCCAGACAACAGG
>JBGPAF010000365.1:0-3039 GCA_041480535.1 Bacteroidia bacterium | reverse complement strand
GGTGCTGTTTTTGCAATAAATATGCTCGTAGGAACTGAAGCCGGAGATTGCTTTACAGATCAGGAAGCTACAGAAATGTTAAATGCAGCCGGATTTAAAAATATTTCAAGAACAGAATTTGAAACTGGTTTGAGTCAAATAACAGCTCAAAAAATTTAAACCTGACCTTATAATAATTAATCCATTACCTGACAGAAGATCCTAATGGCATAACATCCCTAAATCTCAAATCCGGCAAGATCAATGATCTGCTGGATTTTGTATTTAGAAGCAGATAGAGTCCTATTGCCCGTCGCCTGATGCCTGTCGCCTTTATAACCTGGTCTGCTGATAAATTTTTCCTACCTTTAGTAAACAGAAACAAATAATGGTTCCTGTCACAACCGGTTCCTTGCTTAGTGTTTCACATAAACATGCGATAGATGAAAAAAATTATAACCCTGTCAGCTTGCCTGTTGATCTTAGCCTCATCAGGGGCGCAGCAGGTAAAATCCTTTAAAACAACCGATGGCGAGACACTCTTTTATTCTACAAAAGGTGCAGGACCTAAAGTCATTTTCCTTTATGGTGGACCGGGTATCAGCGCAGGGCCAATGCTAACCTGGGCTGACTCACTGTCAGGCAAGTTTGAATGTATAGTATTTGACCAGAGAGGGACTGGTTTATCAGGTAATGTAAAATTAGACAGTACTACAATAAATCTTAAAAGAGCCACCCAGGATATAGAGGATTTACGAAAACATTTAGGCGGAAACCAGGTGACACTTTGCGGGATTTCATGGGGCGGCGGGCTGGCTCAGGCTTATGCAGCTTTTTACCCTGGAAAAACAAAAAATATTGTTCTTGTATGCTCTTTGGGACCTGACTTAACTTTAATGCCGGCTTTCAATGATAATATGAATATGAGAAGATTTCCCAATGAGAAAGATTCATTAAGATTCTGGAATAAACAACCCGACAGTGAACTTTCTAAAATGAAACGCAATTTCTTTTCATTCCTGCCGGACTTTTATGACCATAACATTGGATATAAAATGCTGCCGAAATTCTTTTCAGCAGCAACATTCAATGATAGGATGAGTGATCTGATGTGGGAAGACTTAAGCAAAAGCTATAATCTCGTATCTGATCTGAAAGATTATAAAGGGAAATGTACAATTATAAAAACCCGGCAGGATGTGATGCCCGAAGAGACCGTTTACAGGATTAAGAACATACTACCTCAGACAGAGATCAGAACTATCGAAAGGTGCGGCCATTTCCCGGACTATGAAAGACCCAAGGAACTATTCTCATTATTAAGGAAAGCACTTTGATCAGTAATTTGCAATCGCTAACTTGGTCTTTTGGGGAAATGAATTTATTGCCGGGCAGAAGCGTCTGACTCTTGAAGGATAAATCGGTTCTTCCACAATGAATGAAATTGAGTAAGCAAGTAAGAGCCGAAAGGAAGTGAGATTCCAGGAACCAGGTAATTCAATCTTATAAGTTGTAAATAAAAGAAAAGCTATGAGAAACATGATAAAATTTGTCCATACGAACCTGATTGCAAAGGATTGGAAAAAGCTCGCTAAATTCTACATGGATGTATTTGATTGCGAACCTACCCGGCCGGAAAGAGATCTGTCCGGCGACTGGATTGACAAAATGACCAGAATACCAGGTGTCAGAGTCAAAG
The DNA here is from genome assembly GCA_041480535.1 of Bacteroidia bacterium. Lineage (GTDB taxonomy): Bacteria > Bacteroidota > Bacteroidia > Bacteroidales > VadinHA17 > LD21. The sequence goes on along the minus strand of JBGPAF010000365.1, from coordinate 1,361 downwards.
GGATTCACCTGAAACTACCCGGATATGAAAATGGACCGACGCTTGAGATTTTTGAATACAATATGATGTCGAAAACTGCTAAAGATGCATTAATCAATGATCCCGGATTCAGTCATATTGCATTTCATGTAAGCAATGTGGAAGATATCATCGACAGATTGATTGTAAATGGCGGAGCATTATACGGGGAAGTAATAGAAAAAGAAATCAAAGGCATAGGAATTCTTAAAGCCATATATGCTACAGACCCTGAAGGCAATATAATTGAAATTCAAAACTGGAAAAAAGGATAATAAATTGTCTTGCGGTCATGCGGTCGTTCTGCCTTGCGGTCTTTTTCTTCCCCGGACCCCGGACCCCGCACCTTCCCTGACATCGCCTGACGCCCCTCAGCTAACAGCTTTCAGCTATCAGCAATCAGTCATCAGCTACGAGCTACGAGCAATGAGCTAAAACCTGCATAACCACATAACAACCTTCATGCCGTTAAGCCTTTGTTACATCGCCTATAATACATCATACATAATACATTGCCTTCCATGACTTTCTTGATTCTGCTAAAAACAAAGAGTACATTTGCAATTGAAGCACGCATGCCAGGAAATTATAAATATTTATCCTGATTATCAGTTTGTTGGCATGAATGCCGTAAAAATGACGCAAACAAACCATTACACTTCTGAGTATGACGGTTGTAGTTTTGAGCTGTAAATCAAACCCGAAAAACTATGGAAACAATAGGTGATAAAATTCTTGAGATAAGAAAGAGAAAAGGCCTGACCCAGGAAGAGCTTTCAGACCTTGCAAAAATTAACCTGAGAACTTTACAGCGAATTGAAAAAGGAGAGACAGGTCCACGCGGAAATACCCTGAAGATGCTTTGCAGTGTCCTGGAAATAAACATGGAGGATATTCTTGATTATGGCAAGACAGAAGATAATAAGTACATCAGGTATTTTCATCTGTCGGTGCTGACGTTTATTTTTATCCCTCTGGGAAATATAATTATCCCGTTGATTTTATGGCTTACAAAACGCGATAAGATAATAGGTCTGAATGAACAGGGAGCCGATCTTCTGAACTTTCAGATTTTATGGACAATACTGACCTCGGGTTTAATGGTAGGAGGCTTAACTGTAAAGGTAGGTGATATTATTAGCGGCTCAGCTACCGCTAAAGATCCTTTTCCACCAGTATTTATTATTGTTGGAATTCTATGCCTGATTAATATAATTTATCCGATTGTTGTGAGCATTCTGACAGGCAGAGGAAGTCTGAGAAGATATTATTATCCGTTGATCAGGTTTGTTAGATTATAGCATATATTGACTCTCTTCGGTGTCCTTTATCTTGCAACCTTT
>JBGPAF010000364.1:0-3042 GCA_041480535.1 Bacteroidia bacterium | reverse complement strand
TCACCTGCCTTTGTGAATTTATATTCCTTAGCTATGTCGAGAAATCCGAGATAATTGCCGTCACCGTTTAATGCCAGGTTTATCGAATCGATTTCAAGGTATTTCTGTGCCTGGTACATTTGTGACTGAGCTTCATCATTTCTTTTAGTCAGATATAATTTAGCCAGCCAGAATAATCCAACCAGAACAACCACAGCAGCCAAACCGATTAACAAAGGTTTATAGTTCTGTTCCAGAAATTGTTCTGTTTTGGACAATGTTTCCTCAACATTCTTCATTCCCTGCGGATTATCATCTTTCTTACTTTTTGCCATAACAGTTTATGCTTAAAACACTTAAAAAATTAACTTCGCAAAAGTAGTGCTTTTAATATAATTTTGAAACAATTAACTGAAAAAAAGGAGACAAAGATTATAAGATATAAAAAATTGATTATAAATAATTTAAAACAAATCTTTCCTTTAAAGGCACTTTTTTATAACTTTGCAGGATCAGAAGCCTTCATATTTAGTAACAAATAAATAATGCCGAATTCTTAATAAACACTGAACTCCAAACCCCGAATCCCGAACCGCAAAATGTACCTTAAAAAGATCTCACTTACGAATTTCAAGAACTACAGCCAGGCCGATATGGAATTTTCTCCAAAGATCAACTGCATTGTAGGCAACAATGGTGTCGGCAAAACAAATATACTGGATGCTGTTCATTACCTCTCATTGACAAAAAGCTTCTTTAACAATATAGACAGTGTAAGCATAAGACATAGTGAAGACTTCTTTATTATCCAGGGTTTATTTGTCAAAGATGAGGAGGAGGATAATATTTTCTGCTCTTTCCACAGGCAAAAACAAAAGATTCTGAAACGGAATGGGAAGGAATATGAAAGGTTGTCAGCTCATGTTGGAAGGTATCCTGTTGTGATGATTTCACCGGCTGACTACGCCCTGGTAAGCGAAGGAAGCGAAGAGAGAAGAAAATTCATGAATAAGATTATAAGTCAGTATAATGCAGAGTATCTCGATTCAGCTCTTAATTATAACAAAGCCCTTCAGCAAAGAAACAGGTTGCTGAGGGATTTTAATGTTTCTAAAAGCTTTGATGAAGATATGCTTTCTGTGTGGGATACCCAGCTGGTCAGATATGGCAACTTTGTATATTCCGAAAGAGATATCCTTGTAAATGAGCTTATTCCTGTATTTCAGGAGTACTATTCATTAGTTTCAAACGATAAAGAAAAGGTCAGGCTCAGATACCAGTCACATTTAAGCGAGGGGGATTTCAATGATATCCTGAAAGATGCAATTGCCAAAGACAGGTCACTCGAGTATACAACTGCAGGAATTCATAAGGATGACCTGCTTTTTGAGATGAACGGTTATTCAGTAAGGTCGCTTGGCTCCCAGGGCCAGCAGAAATCATACCTGGTTGCTCTGAAACTTGCTAAATTCGATTATATAAAGAAAAAAGCCGGGTTTGCGCCAATCCTGCTGCTCGATGACATCTTTGACAAATTTGATGCTGAAAGGGTTGCCCAGATAATAAGGCTTGTCGGCAATCATCGTTTCGGACAGATTTTTATCACCGATACCCATCAGGACAGGCTTTATGATATCCTGAACACCCTTGATACCGATTACAAGCTTTTCAGGATAGGGGAATCGGGTATTGATGAGATAATTCAAAACGGCAGCAGACAGCGATGAGACGCAGTAAAACCATATCTCTTGCCGAGGCGATGAAAGATTACATAAGGGAGATGAACCTCGAAGGTAAATTACAGGAGGTAAATCTTATAAATTCGTGGGAGGAAGTCGTTGGCAAAGCAATTTCATCAAGAACCGGCAAAGTCTATATAAAGGACTGCATCTTGTATGTTCATCTTAATTCATCAGTCGCGAGGAATGAGCTGCTTATGCTTAAGGAAGCTCTGAAAGAGAAGCTTAATGAAAGGGCAGGAAAAGAAGTAATAAAAGATATAGTTTTAAGATAAATTATCCACAATATAATTATTGCCGGATATCTTTATTGTCTTTATAAATGACTTGTCAGACGTAAACAAGTAATCCTCTCCGTTGAAACTTAAGCATACTTTTTTGTCCATGATTTCGATCAGAACTGAGGAAGAGTAATCCTTTCGTATTATGAAGTCAGCAAGCAGAAAAGCCTTTTCAATACCGTCTCCTCTGCGAAAATTCCAAACCTCGTCGGGAAGAGCCAGCCTGTTACCATCATAAATTGATTCATCCGGCATATTTTTTATGATTTCATAGACTTCCTTTACAGACCGGCCATTCAGGTCTATAAAACAAACAGGATTCCTTTCAATAGCAGCTTTGATAAAGGGCAGCCATTCGATCTTATCCATCTGCCTGTAAACATATAAAGCCAATAAAGCTGTTTCTGATTTTTCTGCCAGACTTACAATAGTGTCTGTAATTTTCTCGCGAGTATCTTCAGCAGAAATAACAGGACTTGCATTGCTTATGAATGTTTTTTTATCTGCGGCCGGTATTTTTGGATCTGTAAGAATGAAATCCTGCAGATCAACGAACATCTCATCAATGAGATTTACTGAGATTTCTCCTGCTGATTTTCTGAATTCTTCTTTGAATTCATTCAGATCTTTTCCTTTTACTTCATTGAAGATGTTTTCAATATCATTCAGCAGGATCTTCCCCTGGATTGGACTAAGGTGAAATTCATCCCCTTCGATCTCGTTTACAAGCAGAGCCCTTGTTTCGACCGATAAACTGTATTTGCTTGTATGTTCATATTCAAACATCTTTTCAAGGGTTATAAACCTCTGTTTACCTGAACATTCACACCTGTAGTAGAAAAGGGTTTTATATTTCGATTTAAACCGGAGAAAATTTATGAAAATCAGATCAGTCAGTTCAGTGCTCAGGAATTCCCTGAGTTTTTTTGAAAAGTGATCATACGCATCTTTATTTATAGTAGCCTCTTCATATAACGTATGGATAAATCCGGAAATATGTGAGACGATAGTGACACGTTCATTTTCAAGGGCTCGTCTGGCTT
>JBGPAF010000363.1:0-3065 GCA_041480535.1 Bacteroidia bacterium | reverse complement strand
GGGAACGTCATTGTCAGCTTTCCCGATGGATTATAATCTCCGAACAGAACATCGGTTATACCGTTTCCGGCTTCTGTACCTCCAAACCAGGTTTCAAGGATAGCCGGAGCTGTTTTATCAAGGTCGGGAATTGCAATGGGTCTCCCGTTAAACAGAACAACAGCCACAGGTTTTCCGGTCTTTATGACTGCCTCAGCCAGTTTCATCTGCATCCCTGGCAATGAAATATCAGTCCGGCAGGCAGCTTCCCCGGTCATCATCCTGCTTTCACCAAGAGCCAGTATTACGAAATCAGCCTTTCTGGCTGCTGTAACCGCTTTACTTATTTCATCAATGCTTTCATCGTTGATACTGCATCCTTTTACTGTTAATATATTAACAGTACCCTTTACTTTATTCCTCAATCCTTCCAGAAGTGTAACGCATTTGTCAGCCTGACCTGCTCCCGACCAGGATCCGAGCATGTCTTCCTTCGAATCTGCCAACGGACCTATCAGGGCAATTGTCTTTACATTACTTTTTATCGGAAGCGTTTTGTTTTCATTTTTCAGCAATACACAAGATTTTGCGGCAACCTCCCTGGCAAACTCACGAAACTCAGGACTCATTATCTCTTCGGCTTCTCTCTTCTTGTCACAATACTTATAAGGATCATCAAACAGTCCAAGTTTATATTTAGCTATCAGAATCCTTCTGACTGCATTATTTACAGTTTCTTCGGTCACTTTATTTGATTTAACCAGTTCTGCAATATGATCAAGAAAAGCGCTTCCCTGCATATCCATATCAACACCTGCATTTATGGAGAGTTCAGAAGCCTGAGCCGCATCGGCTGCTACTCCATGTGGAATGAGTTCATTTATTGAACTATAATCGGTAACGATAAATCCGTCAAATTTCCATTTGTCCCTCAGCAGATAAGTAAGCAGCCACTTGTTCGAAGTTGACGGCACACCGGCAATTTCATTAAATGATGTCATTACCGATCCTGCTCCGGCATCAACCGCAGCTTTATAAACAGGCAGATACCATTCAAAAAGGGAACGCTCCGACATATCGACTGTATGATAATCACGTCCGGCCTGAGGAGCTCCGTATGCTGCAAAGTGCTTTATACATGCCATAACTGTGTTGTTATCTGATAGTGATGCTCCCTGTAATCCTTTAACCCGTGCCGCAGCAATCTGGCTGCCGAGAAAGGTGTCTTCCCCGCTTCCTTCCATTACCCTGCCCCATCTCGGATCCCTGGCGATGTCGACCATTGGTGTAAAAACCCAGTTAAGACCTTCTGCTGTAGCTTCGATGGCAGCAATGCGTTCAGCCTTTTCTATCATTGCAGTATCCCAGGTTGACGCCTGTCCCAGAGGGACAGGAAAAATTGTCCGGTGTCCGTGAATTACATCATATCCAAAGAGCAGGGGAATATGCAATCTCGAATCTTCCACTGCTATCCTCTGAAGTTCTTTAACAAAATCCACAGTATATGCATTGAAGACTGATCCAGCCTTACCCTGTTTGATCAGGTCAGTGTAATCATTTCGTATCGAGGGGCCGGTTGTGGACCAGTCGCTAGTAAATAATGATAGCTGGCCGATCTTTTCATTCAGAGTCATTTTCTTTATCAGGTCATCAACAAATACATCCATCTTCAGGCCGGAAGATGGATCTTTTGTCTGATTGCAGGAATATTGAAGACTTGCAATAATTATGAAAGAAAGAATGATTGCTAATTTTTTCATATTTCTATTGATTATGTATTTCAATTATCAGATCGCTGTAAGATTTGCTTATGTAATCAGATGTCTTCAGACTAAAAAACGAAAAATACCGGTTGCATTGTTCTTTAAGCTCGTCAATGTTTATTTGTCCGGTTTCATCGATTGCCTCCACTTCAATAAACGTTCCGAGTTCATTAACATGGTCAAAGTGGAACTTCACATTTCCAATGAAATATATTTTTCTTGTTTTATCAACAACAACTTTAATCCCGAATGCTTTTGTCAGAATTTCCTTAAGCGATTCTTCAGGCGTATGCCTATATAATAATATATCAGCTTGCTTTGCATCCGGGATATCAGACCTCTCGTAAAAGATAAGTGCGTTTTCAATATTTCCCTCACGCAATTTGAGCCTTCCGGAAGCAACATTAAAATATGTGTCAATCTGGTGATCCTCACCTTTAAAAACCGGATTCAGTTCAAGAAGTTTCTGTTCCAGTTTATTCAGGTTCTGAGCCCTGGCTTTAAACTCGTAATTGCGTAATTTCATTTGATTTAGCTGACTTTTACTATCAGCGCCTGCAGGTATAAATATAAGATTATTCTTGGTAATTTCCATGAGTTTAACTCTCTTTACAAAACCAAAGGGATTTGGGGAAGGGAGATTAGCTTTGCTGATCAGATTGAAATAAGTATTTCCAAATTTTGCAGTTTATACTTGTTTTCCTATTTTTGTCGCGCATGTTAATATGCCATTTTATTATTGGAGAGATGGGTGAGTGGCTTAAACCAGCAGTTTGCTAAACTGCCGTATGGGTAACTGTACCGGGGGTTCGAATCCCCCTCTCTCCGCAAAGCTTAAATTAATCCCGCGTAAGCGGGATTGTTTATTTTACCGAAGCTCCGAAGAAAGCTTGCTTTCTGAAGGAATTGAAGGTAAAATAAACAAAAACCCGAAAGGGTTTATTTTGGCTTTGCAGGATCCTCGCCCCGGGGATCAACAAAGTTAATCCCCCTCTCTCCGCCATTAATTTTAGATACCGCTGTTAATGAATAATTTACAACGGCTTTCTATCTATTACATACCTGAATACATACGGTTTTGATCTTAAACTCCCTTATAATCTTATAAATTTGGTATTGTGGAAAGCCGGAAAAGTCAGTGACGTTGATCATAGTAAGCCGGAATAAATTGACTACCAAAAGCCGGAGTTAAATATTTGTTGTTTAGTCATGTATGTTAAGTGTTATCTGATCGGTCAGTGTGGTCAATAAGCCCGGTTTCTGCAACCTTATTATGGTAATAGGGAAATAAGAAAGTATTTCTTCAAATTAAAATAATAGAAT
>JBGPAF010000362.1:0-3067 GCA_041480535.1 Bacteroidia bacterium | reverse complement strand
GTCCCTGATAACAAGGACGGGAAAAGACAGGGATTCCGAAGAATATGATCCTTTGTATTTATTGCGGAAAAAACTGGATGGTGAAATAAGGGAAATAGAAGTAATTGAAAAGGATGTAAATGATGAAATGGTTTCTGTTGTTGAGGAGGTTTTAAGGATTTATATGGAAAGTAATCAGGAATGAGAACGTTGAGTTTTGCGGACGCAATTGAAGATGCAATAGCTCAGTCGATGAGCGAAGATCCGAATGTGATAATTGTGGGGGAAGACGTGCATCTTCTTCGCGTTAATCTCTTTTCGCGGTTTGGTGAGAAAAGAGTAATAAATACCCCTATCAGTGAAAGCGCTTTCCTTGGTGCGGGAGTTACGGCTGCCATGGCAGGACTAAGACCAATTATTGAAATAATGTTGGTGGATTTCATTGGAGTTGCAATGGACGGCCTGTTGAATCATGCTTCAAAGACGGAGTTCTTTTCTGGATCTGACTGGAAAGTTCCTTTGGTAATTCGTGCATCCTGCGGCGGTGGTTATGGTGATGGCGGACAACACGAGCAAACCCTTTGGGGCTGGCTTGCCCACATCCCCGGATTAACCGTAGTCGTTCCCTCTGATCCGGCAGATGCGGGAGGATTGATGTTAGCAGCTATTCAGCATGACAAACCTGTAGTTTACCTTGAACATAAATTACTGGCAGATTATTGGCGCGATTATTTAGGCAGTGGAGGAAGAAATCTCGATTATGATGTACCTGAGAAAGGCCAAAAGGGACAGGTTCCTGATAAATGGTCACCGGTCCCTTTCGGAAACGCATCCGTCAGAAGATCCGGGACTGACATAACTATGATCAGTCTTGGCGTTGGCGTTCATCGCGCGTTGGAAGCGGCAGGATTGCTGGAAAACCAGGGTGTGTCAGCAGAAGTTTTAGATCTGAGAACTGTATCACCGCTTGACAGTTCTGCGATTGTAAGTTCAGTTTCAAAGACTGGCCGCCTGCTTGTTATTGATGAAGACTATAAACAATTTGGCCTTTCTGGCGAAATCGCAGCTTTGGTTCTGGAAAATTCGATCCAGTTTAAATTTGCCAGAGTTTGTACCGAAAATATTATTCCTTATTCACATACCTTTGAAAAGCAGGTAATACCAGGTACAAAAAAAATTGCAGAATCAGCCTTAAAGATGTTAAATAAGTGAGAGCTGGTTAAACTTGCATAACCCTGCATAACTTGCATAACAGCATAACTGGCACAACCGGCATAACTTGGTAACAGGTGTTGGCCTTTTCGGACATTCAGGCGACCTGGAATGCCACCAGTCATAATATGCTCGTGCAGCCTTCTTCCGGATCTTATCCTCCGATTATAAAGGTATAGCTGTATTTAAGCATAATTGTACGAGCGCTGCTACTTGGTAGTTCAGGAATTTCACGATCCCTGTACGTATTAAGTCCTTCATCATACACAATGTAGAGATCATGGCCTTCTCGTGGATTGTACCTGAACCTTATATTAGTAATGATTTTGTCAGTAGCACTATTGTACTGGGCTAATGAAACCAGGGAAAGTTTGCTATTCAAAAATGCCGATATTTTTAATCGCCCTATATGCCCAGTAAATTGCTGATTTCTGTCGGGGAATTCAACTCTGTTTATCTGATACGTTCCTTCTAATTGCAAATGGGCAGATATATTAGCTACAGGTTTTAAGCTCATAGAAATACGCCGTCCATCATAAAAAGAACCAGCTTCAATTATTGTTCCTATATTATAGGGACTTCCCTGAAGCAGGTTGTATGTAAATTCCATTCCATAAAAAGTATATTTTCCTATCGGAACATCAGTATCATCTGAAATTGAAAATAATTTTGTTACATCTTCTTTGAATTGCTTAACAGCGATTGAACCATATGAGTTTGACTTAGTAGTGAATTGCCATCCAATACCTATTTGAGAAGACTCAACTTCCCAGTCATTATTACTTAAAAATGCAAATCCCTCAATAAAAGCCTCATGGTTTTGCAGTCTGGACTGTTCCCTTGGAAACCATTTATATTGCACCCTGTCGCCAAAACGAGTATAATTATCCCGCCGTTCATATCCAACACCAGGATTGAAATCACCACCGGATCTTGAGTAACTAAGATTGTAGCCCAGGCCTTTATAGCTTCGGCGATTCCAGTTTACGTATATCTTGGAGGGTTCAAATGAAGCAATTTGGTTTTTCGCATTATCTTCAAAACTTTGCGCCCATTTCAGTATTAAATATTCATCTCCAAATAAACGAAAAATCCCATCAATCCCGTAAGCTGTGTTCCAGCTATCCCTGTTCCCTATTCTGGAAGTGACCATACCTCCAAAATAAGAATACGGATTTATGATTTGCCTGCGTAACTGTACCACATTGAAATTTTCTGATGGCACATCCTCAAACTTTTCAGTTTGCATGTTGAGAAGTCCTATATCCCATAGGCCTGCTCTGCCCACTACCCTCGCCCCGCCATATATGCGTACCTGGTTTCCTTCCTGCAATCCGATGCGCCGGCTGTAAAAGAGACGATCATCATCTGCAAATCTGAATTCAAAGTTACCCTGGCGCTCCTGGAAAAAAAGTCTTTTTTCAGGAAAGAACAGGGAATATCGTGTAAGGTTTATCATTTGATCATCAGCCTCTACCTGTGCAAAATCAGGATTTAATGTTACATCTAAAGTAAGGTTGTTTGTAAGTCCGTACTTGACATCTAAACCTGCTTCACGGGCAAACTTGTCATGCCTTTTGTATGCTGTTTTATTTTCATTGAGTAAATTTGATTGTCCCAAACCGCCCAATAAATAGGGAGTAATGTAGACGGGGTTGTGCCTCTTAATACCTTCAAAAATAATTTCTTGTCCCTGGGAAGGCGAAGTCATATTTTTCTTTTGCGGGATAAAAGGGAAAATACTCAGCTCATATTTACGGGGAACTAACCGATAAGCTATAAAGCCCATCACCGCCTGGCCATTTTTTTCTTCAAACCGAAGGCTTGAGAAAGGAATACGCATCTCTGCGAACCACCCATCATCATTACGCATGCT
>JBGPAF010000361.1:0-3091 GCA_041480535.1 Bacteroidia bacterium | reverse complement strand
CTTTCGCACAATAAGGTTATCCGTCGCTTCTTTTAATAAAGAAAGTCAATGAGCCGGAGCCGTTGCCATATAACGAAGTTCAGGCAGAAATGATTTCAGGATATCAGGATTGGCTCACTGAGGAATGGATAAAGCAATTAAAAGGGAAATATACTGTTAAAATTGATAATATTGTTTTTAACGAAGTGAATAAGAGATTAGGGAATGAATAGGATTTTTATTGTCATATTAATAGTCTTCACATTTGCCAGCTGCAAAAGCAATAACAACCAGGTAAAGCGTATTCCTGTAGCCAAAGCCGGGAATGTTGTCCTTTATTATGATGAGATCCCTCAGCAGGTAAAGGAAGGAATTACACCAGGTGATAGTGCGGCAGTAATAAGGAACTATATAAATAAATGGGCTAAACGGGAGCTAATGTTCCTGCAGGCACTAGTGAATCTGTCTCCCGACCTGAGAAATGATATTGAAAAGCAGCTTGATGAAACAAGGGTGAATCTTGTGGTCTATGAATATCAGCGCATGATGATGATGCAGAAAATGGATACCACAATCTCCCCGAAAGAACTGGAAAACTACTACGCAAGCAGTGCAAACAGCTTTATGCTCACATCAAACATTGTGAAGGCTCTGTTTATTAAACTACCTGTCGAAACTCCCAACATGAATAAGATCAGGACACTGGCCAGATCAAATAATCAGAAAGACCTTCAGGAGCTTGAGAGTCTGTGCTTCCAGTTTGCGGAGAAATTCGACGACTTTAATGATGAATGGATCTCGATGGACAGGCTCTCGATTGAACTTAAAGAAGACATCAGCAACCAGGAAAATTTTCTGAAGAAAACCAGCTTTTATGAAACCGGCGATTCATCCTCAGTTTATCTGGTCGCTATTAATGATTACCGGCTCAGAGGCACATTATCTCCATTCGAATATGTAAGGGAGGATATTAAGAGAATAATATGGAATAATCGTCGTATTGAGTTCATACAGGCGCTCGAAAACGGAATTTATAACGAAGCTCTAAAAGAAAACGGGTTTAAGATTTATTAAAAATGAAAAGAAGTAGAAGATTGGGGTTGGTGGTGGTCATAGGGCTGATCTGCAGCATTTTTGCGGCAAATTCGCAGGTACTTGTGGAATCCGTGGCTGCGATAGTTGGAAATGAAGTTGTCTATCTGTCAGATGTGGAGAACGGCGTTCTTGACGCGCGAAGAGGAGACAACAAAACACCGCTAGATGAAATCCGCTGCAGGGTATTTCAGGAGTTGCTTATAGCAAAGCTATTTGTTGATCAGGCCAGGATTGACAGTATCGTAGTAACTGATGATGCAGTTGAAGGTGATCTTAATATGAGAATTAATGATGCTATAAGGCAGATCGGCAGTGAGAAGGCACTGGAAACCTATTTTAACAAAAGCATGATTGAGATCCGGAGGGATATCAGGAAAGCTTTGGTCGAACAACAGGTGGTCTCTGAGGTTCAGAATAATATAGCCTCCGACCTTGCGATTACTCCTTCTGATGTAAAAAGATATTTTAATGCTATTCCGAAAGACACTCTTCCTGTGATTCCTGCCAGGGTTCAGATCAGTTTAATTCAGCTTGATCCTCCTGAGAATGAAGAAAATAAGGCCGACGCCAGACAAAGGCTTCTGGACATCCGCAGTCAGATACTTGCCGGTAAAAGCTTCAGTGTACTTGCAATCATGTATTCCGAGGACGGATCAGCCACCAATGGAGGTGAAATCGGATACAAATTAAAGGGAGAGCTTGAAAAAGAGTATGCTGATGCCGCATGGAGCCTTTCGAAAAATACAGTATCAAAAATTGTAGAGACCAAGTATGGATTTCATCTTATTCAGTTAATCGACCATAAGGGAGATATGGCCAATACCCGTCATATTCTTATCAGACCCAAAGTAAAACCTGATCAATCAGTAAGGGCCCTCCAGAAACTTGACAGCCTCGTAAGGCTCATAAGGAAAGACAGCCTGAAATTTGAAGATGCAGCTTTCAGGTTCTCCAGTCATCTTGACAGCAGGATCAATGGAGGCAAATTCGTAAGCATAAATCCTTCGGACCGTATTACATGGTTTTCCCTGGATGAGTTGAACAAAGAAATGTATGTAAAAGTCAGGGACCTTAAACCTGGAGAAATTTCTGAACCTTTCCAGACAACTGATGAAATAGGAAATGTCGTGTTCAGGGTTGTAAGGCTGGATGACGAAGTTGCGGCTCACAGGGCCAATCTTAAAGATGATTACCAGTTTATTTATAATGCTTCCCTGATGGCTGAACGTCAGAAATCGTACAAGGAATGGATACAAAAGAAAATAGAGACTACCTATATAAAAATCAGTGACGAATTCAAATCCTGCAAATTTCTTGAACAGGGATGGTTGAAATAACATCAATGATACTTTCACTTAATTCGCTCATATTCAGAAAACTATTGCCTTTTGCCGGGTTATTATGCTGTTCTGTATCTCTTATAGGTCAGATTACTCCTCAGCAAAAGCCCGGTAAAACGATGATTGAAATTTTACATGCTGATGACGGGATCGAAGAAACAGAGAAAAATACCGGAAAGAAGCTGGCTCGTCTTACAGGAAATGTTTCAATGAAGCACAACGCTATTTTAATGACCTGCGACAGTGCATGGTTCTATACAAAAAGTAACCAGGTTAAAGCATACAGCAAAATTCATATGCAGCAGGGCGACACACTTCACCTGTACGGCGACAGCCTGTTTTATGACGGAGGATCTGAGAACGCATCTGTCGACGGTAATGTTGAGCTTATTGACAAAGAAACCCATCTGTATACACAGGCGGTGAAATATGACGTTGCAAATGAAATTGCACGATATAATACAGGCGGAAAAATTATTAACGGGGATAATACACTTACAAGCATTATCGGCATTTATTATGTTTCACAAAACCTGTTCCATTTTAAGGATAGTGTAAATATTGTAAATCCGGAATATGTAATGACTGCCGATACGATGGATTACAACACGGAAACTGAAACTGCTTTTTTTACCGGTCCTTCTGAAATGAAGGGTGACAGTATTTACCTCTATTGT
>JBGPAF010000360.1:0-3136 GCA_041480535.1 Bacteroidia bacterium | reverse complement strand
TACGGAATAAGCATTGAAAGCAGGACAGGAGTCATTGTTGATAATATTCCGCAAAGAGGCAGTGCAGGACTGGAATTTACTATGGTTGATAAGGAGAACCTCAGGGACTCCTACAAAGTTCTTTCTCCTGATCTTGTTGTTTTGCATTACGGACTAAATCTTGCAACAAATATCAGGAATGATTATTCATATTACGAGAAAGGACTCGCACGTCAGCTGAAACTGCTGAAAGAGATATGTCCGGGCACCGGATTAATGGTTGTTGGTCTCACTGATATGGCTTACCAGGATGGTGATATAATAAAATCATACCCCAACATACCGAAAATCATTAATGCCCAGAGGAATGCGTCAGCTGAATCAGGAGCAGTTTTCTGGGATGCTTTCACTGCAATGGGCGGCAGATCCACGATAATAAAGTGGTTCGGAATGAATCCGCCGCTGGCAAAAAAAGATTATGTCCACCTTACTGATCAGGGGGCTGATACTCTTGCCAGGATGATGATCTCTGACCTTTTTACTATAAAAGAGCCTGATCCTTTCATAAAAATGCCTCCGGATCTTCTGATTGATACAATCGCCCTGGCAAAGGCTGATAATATTACCGTTCAGGAGAAAGTTCAGGAAAAACAGGGTTACTTAAGTTCTTTGTTTTCAATGATATTCAGTTATAACCCGAATAAACCCTTAATATTTACAGCGCCAGCTTTCTGGATTTTCTTATTGGTGGTGCTTGCGGTATACAGCCTCATTTACAGGAAACTTCTGATCAGAAATTTGTATTTATTTATTGTAAGCCTGTTCTTTTACTACAAAACAGGAGGAATGTTCCTGTTCATTCTGATATTTGTAACAGTAATTGATTATACCTGTGGAATTTTAATAAACAGGTCAAAAAGAGAGTTTGGAAGGAAGTCTTTTGTACTACTAAGCATAATCTCAAATCTTGGCCTTCTGGGATATTTTAAATACACAGAATTCATTATCAATTCAATAAATAACTTGTTTGGAACTCAACTTAAGGTGTATGATCTGCTTTCAGCTATTTCAAATTCTGTTCTCGGAACATCCTTTGATATAAGTTACATAATACTCCCTGTCGGTATTTCCTTTTTTACATTTCAGTCACTTAGTTATACAATTGATGTTTACAGGAAAAAAATGAACCCTGTCAGGAATATTATTGATTTTGGGTTTTACGTTTCATTCTTTCCCCATCTTGTTGCTGGTCCGATAGTCAGAGCTTCAGTATTCATTCCGCAGATATATCAGGAGTTTAAGCTTACCTCGCGCGAATTCAGCCATGCTCTTTTTATGATTTCCAAAGGTCTGGTTAAAAAGATAATTATCTCCAACTTCATTGCAATTAATCTTGTTGACCGTGTTTTTGAAGCTCCTTCAATCTATTCGGGTTTTGAAAATCTTCTGGCAATTTATGGATATGGACTACAGATATATTGTGATTTTTCAGGCTACACTGACATTGCTATAGGGGTGGCATTGATTTTTGGATTCAGGTTACCAGTCAACTTTAACTCCCCATATAAAGCGACAAGCATTGTTGATTTCTGGAAAAGATGGCATATTTCGCTATCCCAGTGGCTTCGTGATTATCTCTATATTTCTTTGGGTGGCAACCGGAAGGGGAAGATCCGTACTTATGTGAACCTGATGATTACAATGCTTCTGGGTGGATTATGGCATGGTGCCTCATTAAGATTTATTATCTGGGGTGGACTCCATGGCATTGGTCTGATAATTAATAAGATATGGAATTCATTTTTTAAAATTCGTCTTAAAACAAGATGGCCCGGACGGGCATTATCTATATTTATAACCTTTCAGTTTGTAAGTTTCTGCTGGATTTTTTTCAGAGCTCCGGATATGAATAGTGTTTTACTCATGTTTAAGCAGATTATCTATAATTTTTCACCCGGGTCATATTTAACAGTAATACCTGCATACAGTAATGTTTTTCTCCTGATGGCAGCAGGATATCTTATTCATTTTTTGCCTGAAAAATTTAAAGAGTCATACCGCGGACTCTTTATTAAAACACCCCTTGCTGCTCAGATCGTAATAGTTTTAATGATAGCATTCCTGCTTTACCAGATGAGAACCACCGAAATCATGCCGTTTATTTATTTCAGGTTTTAGAGATAGGCATCCCCATTTTTTGATTCAGGCACGAACGGCTTTATCGCCCTCTGATATATTCCCTGAACATACGCTATCGCCATTCCGTAATTTGTTACCGGGATGCCCGCCTTTACAGCCGGTTGGAGCCTGTTGTGAAGCTGCCTTCGGGTTATCATGCATCCTCCGCACTGGATCACAAGGGCGTACTCAGTTATGGGGCGGGGGAGAACATCAAGTCCTGCAACAACGTCGTATTCAATTCTTTTGCCTGTAAAATTATTGATCCATCTTGGAATCTTTGTCCTGCCTATATCATCGCATGCAACATGGTGGGTGCACGATTCTAGAAGCAGAACCCTGTCGCCGTCACAGAGTTCAGAAATTTTAGGTGTGCCTTTCAGGTAATTGTCAAAATCACCTTTAAACCGGGCCAGCATTATGCTAAAGCTTGTAAGAGGAACATCATGAGGAATTGAGGCATCTGCTTTGATAAAAACCTGTGAATCGGTTATTGCAAGCGCAGGCTTAATGGCAGTTTTCTTAAGGAAAGCATCAACCTCACGTTCTTTTAAGACGATCGCAACAGCATCGTTATCAAGTATATCCCTGATTGCCTGCACCTGCGGAAGTATAAGCCTTCCGGCAGGTGCTTCGACATCAATAGGTGTTATCAGAATAACAATATCACTATGATTAATCAGGTCGCCCAGAAGTGTTGGAGTTTTGTAAGAATGTTCGGGAATTGTTTCCTTAATGAGTTTGATCAGTTCCTCATAGTTATGTTTGTCAACTGCAGAAAACTCAAAAAGATCTTTGCCTGTATTATATTTAATCTGTTCCCTGAATAGTGCGGACGGTTGCTGCAGATCCGATTTGTTATGGATAATAATAAACGGAATATCCTGACTGCGGAATTTAGTAAGAAGTTCATCTTCGTATTCTCCCCATGAATTATCAGTAATTACAAGCAATGCAAGATCTATTATATCGAGCGTAC
>JBGPAF010000359.1:0-3140 GCA_041480535.1 Bacteroidia bacterium | reverse complement strand
GAAAAGCTGCCTGAACCTAAGCCCTATGACCATAACCTGAATCATGCTCCGAAAAGGAAAGACATACTTTCTCCTGTTGAAAAGAAACTTGCCATAAAGAATGCGCTGAGGTATTTTCCTGTTACGTTTCACAAAATTCTTGCAAAAGAATTCGCTAAGGAGCTTCATGACACCGGAAGGATTTATATGTACAGGTTCAGACCTGAATATGAGATAAAAGCCCGGCATATTAATGATTTTCCTCACCGGTCAGAAAAAGCAGCAGCTATCATGCTTATGATCTCAAATAATCTTGACCGGGAAGTTGCCCAGCACCCTCATGAATTGATAACTTACGGAGGTAATGGTGCCGTATTTCAAAACTGGGCTCAGTACCGGCTGACAATGAAGTACCTTTCGGAAATGACCGATGAACAAACCCTTGTTGTCTATTCCGGCCATCCGCTGGGCCTTTTCCCCTCCCACAAGGATGCCCCCAGGCTTGTTGTGACTAATGGTATGGTAATTCCCAACTATTCATCGCAGGACCACTGGGAGAAATTCAATGCACTCGGTGTATCACAGTATGGCCAGATGACAGCCGGATCATATATGTATATTGGTCCGCAGGGAATTGTCCATGGAACTACGATAACGATACTTAATGCCTGCCGGAAAATTGACAGTAAGGGGAAACAAAAGGATCTCAGGCTCTTTGTCTCATCTGGGCTCGGAGGCATGTCGGGAGCCCAGCCAAAAGCTGCAGGAATTGCAGGGGTTATTTCTGTTATAGCGGAAGTGAATCCTAAAGCTGTCCAGACACGGTTTTCCCAGGGTTGGGTTGATGAAGTGATCTATGATATTGATAACCTGATTAAAAGAGTGACAGAAGCAAAGAAAGATAACAGGGTAGTTTCAATAGCTTACCAGGGAAATATTGTGGATCTATGGGAACAATTTGCCCTGAAGAACATAAGAGTAGATATCGGGTCGGATCAGACTTCTCTTCATAATCCATGGGCCGGAGGTTACTATCCGGCAGGGATCTCATTTGAAGAATCAACCCGGATGATCTCATCCGATCCTGAAAAATTCAAAGAACTGGTCAGGGAATCTTTAAGAAGGCAGGTCAAAGCAATTAATCTCCATTGTAAAAGGGGAACCTATTTTTTTGATTATGGCAATGCATTTCTCCTGGAAGCTTCCAGAGCCGGTGCAGATATTATGGATTCGTCAGGCGAATTCAGGTATCCTTCATATGTCCAGGATATCATGGGGCCCATGTGCTTCGATTACGGTTTCGGTCCCTTCAGGTGGATATGCTGTTCAAACGATCGTACCGACCTTGACCAGACTGACAGAATTGCAGCTGAAACCCTTGAGGAGATTATGATGGATTCACCAGATGAGATAAAGCAGCAAATGTCTGATAATATTCACTGGATAAGAGAAGCCGGCAAAAACAGGCTTGTTGTAGGCTCACAAGCCAGAATCCTTTATGCTGATGCAGAGGGAAGGATTGCAATTGCCAAAGCATTCAATTCTGCAATTAAGCATGGAATTATTTCAGCGCCCGTAGTAATAGGAAGGGATCATCATGATGTATCTGCTACCGATTCGCCTTACAGGGAAACATCAAATATCAGGGATGGCTCAAAATTCACTGCCGACATGGCAGTGCAAAATGTCATCGGAGATGCATTCAGGGGAGCAACATGGGTATCGTTGCATAACGGTGGAGGAGTGGGATGGGGAGAAGTGATCAACGGAGGTTTTGGAATGGTTCTTGACGGATCGGATGAGGCTGAAAACAAACTCCGGATGATGCTTCAATGGGATGTAAACAATGGTATTGCACGAAGAAGTTGGGCAAGGAACAGCGGAGCATTGTTTACTCTCGAAAGAGAGATGAAAAGAACTCCGGGGCTCAAAGTAACAGTACCTTATATTGCTGATGATAATATAATTGAAGAAGCTCTCACAGAATAAACAGATCGATTCGACAGATTCGTAGGGGCGTTGCATGCAACGCCCTTACTATTAAAGCCCCCTTTAGGGGGTTGGGGGTGATTCAATTAGTAAAACAACAGCCATGGCTACAATCCCTTCCTCACGGCCGGTGAAGCCAAGCTTTTCAGTCGTGGTTGCTTTTATTGAAATATCTTCAGGCGTTGTTCCAAGGATAGACGAAATGATATTCTTCATTTCAGTGGAATAAGGTGATATTTTTGGCTTTTCAAGGCATACGGTGCAGTCAAGGTTATTAACAGAATATCCTTTTTCGCTTATCAGATCATAGGTCCTTTTTAGCAGGATTTTGCTATCGATATTTTTTAATTCCGGATCGGAATCAGGAAAATGAAATCCTATATCTCTTAATCCGGCTGCTCCAAGAAGAGCATCACATATTGCATGAAGAAGAACATCACCATCAGAGTGTGCAATACATCCTCGTTCCGAAGGTATTCTGATTCCCCCGAGCCACAGATCATGACCTGCTCCAAGACGGTGAAAATCTATACCCTGACCTATCCTTATATTCATTGCTGTTAATTGCCGTTCGACTTCAGTGCATTAATGTCGAATGCAAGAGAGAAGCGGAGAGTCCTGGCAAGCGGATGATTTGAAACTGTTGGCATCAGATATGAGAAATCAATCGTAAAACCTTTCAGCTTAAATCCAGCTCCGGCGGTAAAATATTTTCTGTTCCCTTTACTTTCGTTTTCATGGAAATAGCCAGCCCTGATTGCAAACTGATTGTTATACCAGTATTCCAATCCAAGTGAAGTGGTTATTTCATGAAACTCTTCCTTAAATCCACCGGGTGCATCGTAGAATGACTGGAATATTGCTACAGGGACGGAAACATTCGGATCTTTCCCGTCTATTATTTCCATATCGTTATTATATATTGGAGGAGTAGGTACGAGCAGTTTGTTAAAATCAATTGCAAGTGTAAGTTTGTTGAAGTTATGGGTTTCTCGGACGGGATGGCTGCCTTTTCGAACGATACAAGACTGCCGCAAAAATGGGGATTCATGGACAGGCAGGGGAATATCATATGCGAGCCGCAGTTCGATGAGCCGATGTTCTTCAAGAACGGGCTTGCATTCGTTACTTTTCCAATGGATCCTGTTACAGCAGCCAGATATCAAGGTTAT
>JBGPAF010000358.1:0-3140 GCA_041480535.1 Bacteroidia bacterium | reverse complement strand
TTTATTAATTGGAATAAATATTCGTCAAGGTAACCCTCAGATGTCTTTATCCAGTCTTTTTTAATTCCCGACTGCACGAATCCGATATTTTTGAACAGATCAATACTTTCACAGTTATTAGCCAGAATATTGCAGTATATCTGATGAAGCTGCAAGGTGCTGAAACAATAGTCAACAAGGCATTTGAGTGCCATTGAGGCATGTCCTTTCCGCCTGTACTCTTCTTTTGCAATAAGTATACCAAGCCCGGCTCTTTTGTGGAACGGATCAAAATCAAAAATATCAATGGTACCTATTGCAGTATTATCGGGGATATGATCGATCATCAGCCTCAGCTGGCCCGTTTCGTAAATATTCTTGTGCGAATTCACCAGATACCGTTTCAGGGTATATTTCGAAAATGGCGCTGCAGTGTTGCTTATTATCCAGTTTGATAAATTATTTTCCCACTCATACAGCAATTCAAGATCTTCGGGCTCAAGAGCCCGTAAACTTATGTCCTTATATTTCATAAAACTGTATTAAGCTGACCTATTTATTTACCGGAACATTTATTTCCTTGATAAAGGCGTCATCAAAATCTTTTTTAATATCAGTCAGAACCTCTCTGGCCCTGGCTATAGATTCGTATTCTCCAAAGAGATATTTATAAAAACCATCATCAGCAACAGTTTCTTTTACACCTTCGTAACCAGGGAATACACTGCTTATATCGATCCGGCTCTTTGTAGCCTTAAGCTGTATCGTGAATGCTTTCCGTGTTAATACCCGGTTCTCCTTTGATTCTCCAAGGTTTAACTTTTCAGATGCGTTGTCAAGATCGTATTGGTTAATTATGTAGGAATCTTTCATCCCGTTTTCCCTCAGGTAACCAAGGTATGTCACAGCATCAGGTCTGTTGTAAAATACACCGAGGACATACAAATTAAGAGAGTCAGTCTTTACTGTCCTTACGAACAGCATCTCATCCTTAATCAGGTTACTGAAATATCCCGGATAGATATTGTCCCTGGTCCGGAGGAGCACTATGCTGTATTTCATTGAACTCGGCTGTCTCAGGTGTTGTGGTGTATATGATTCCTGTCTCAGGACAACACCTGTCTTTGGATTGACTATTCCAAAGGTTGCCCTTCTGTTATATTTTCTTCCTTCAGGATTATCGGTTCCGTCAGGGTTAGTATTAACAGCAGTAAAATTCGATTCACCAAATGACTTCTTGATGAATTTGGTTTTATCAATGCCTATAGATGTGAAATAATCTATTACTGCCTGAGCACGTTTATTAGCAAGTTTATTGTTGTAATCTGTACTTCCTTTTGCGTCGGTATAGCCAGCTACCTCAATTATAAGTTCAGGATAATTGATCATAATGTTTTTAAGCAATTCAAGTGTTGGAATAGCTTCATCAGTCAGTTCATACTTGTCAAATTCGAATAGAACATTTTTAATAGCGAGGAAATCTCCGGCTGAAACTTTCTCAGGTGAAAGTGATGGATTTACTGCCAGGTAGCTTCCTGCATAATAGAGCGGCAGGCTTAAATTAATAGTATCTGTATGATATCCGTCATGGCTTACATAGACCTCATATTCTCCTGGTTTGATATCAAAATTGAACGATCCGTCCTGTGTAACCGATATATTCTGGGTAATTACCCCGGTTTGTAAATTTTTCACTGTGATGAGGGCGACTTTAGGATCGACCTCCATTCCATCTTCGAGCTTAATATTTCCTGAAGCTCTTGTCAGCTCATCAGCAGGGTCCACTGCAACGACAGCATAAATATTTCTTAAATTGGTTTTGTCATCAAAACGGCTGGCAACAAATCCTGGAGCATTGTTGTTCAGGATAAAATTGGTGTTTTCCTGGACAGAATTGAAAGCGAATGGCATCCCTACCGGTTGGGTCCATGTATCGCCCCGTTTAATTGATCTGAAAACATCGTAGCCACCCATGCTTATATGACCGATTGAACTGAACAGCAACGCATTGTTTTCAGGATCAAAATACGGTGTGCTTTCATCATATGGTGTATTAACGACATTCCCGAGGTTCACAGGACGATCCCATGAACCATCAGCAAGTCTTTCGGATGACCAGAGATCAAGTTCTCCTTCACCGCCGGGTCTGTTACTTGAGAAGTACATTGTTTTGCCGTCCGGAGTAATAAATCCGTGAGCCTCCCAGTATATAGAATTTACATACTTGCCAACACTTTTGATCTTGGTCCATGTTGTGTCATTCCTCATACTGTAATAAAGGTTTCCATCACCTCCGTCATCCATAAACATGACGAGCATCTTCCCATTCCCCGTTATTGAGTTTGTGTAAAACCTGTCATACCCTCCTAACTGTTTCGTAATATTGGCAGGGGTACCCCATGTTTTGTTTTTATATGAGCAATAAACCTGGGTTAATCCTTCATTTTTTACAGTGAAAACAAAAACAGAATCATTTTTTGCCAGGACAGGATTGCAGGCTCCTGGATAATCCTTTAGCCATGGGGCAAAGTACTTGGAGAGGATTCTCAGCGGTTTCTTTTTCATTTCCATTGCATACCTGCAGTTCCGGATCTGCAGGTTGATGAAGTCCTCCTGGTAAGTGTCAGAGTCTAAAAGTTTCTTTTTAACGTCATTGAAATAGGTCAGAGCACTCTCCAGGCTATCGTTCCTATGGTAAGCTACTGCCAAGTAGAGATAAGTATCAAGAGGGGCTTTTTCACCGGTTTGTTTATACTCTTTCTCGCTTGATACTACTCCTTTTGAGGCTTTCTTAAGAAGTTCCAAAGCTTTCTCTCTTTTGCCATCCAGGTTAAGATAGCATATTCCAAGTTTGGCGGCCAGGTTGTAATTATCCGGATGATCTTTAACGAGAGGCTCATATAAGATTGCTGCCTTAAGGTAGTTCTCGTCATAATAATAATACATGTCAGCATTCTGAAAAGCTCTCTTGAATTCTTTTTGGGCAGTTTCCTGGGCGCACAGTGAAGCAGATCCAATTAACAGAACTGAAAAGATGAATACTTTCTTAATGGGGTAAATGTGTTTCATTTTTCCGGCTTATTATAGATGATATAAAATTAAAATTTCAGAATCGAAGTTACGTTTTGCTTATTAAGAAAACAACAGAATGAACATTTCAG
>JBGPAF010000357.1:0-3140 GCA_041480535.1 Bacteroidia bacterium | reverse complement strand
ATGAAATACTTCATATATTTCCCAATGATAAAAAAGATGAGATAACAGATTTCATAAAAAGAGAAACCCATAGAATGTAAAGTCCTGTACCTGCAAGAAATAATACAAATATTTTTACGCTGAAAATTGCCAGCACAATTCCAAATACCAGCAGATTAACAAATGAAAACAATATGCTGAGACTTGCTGATGTCAGAAACTCTTCAATCCGGTTATTGTCCTCAATACGTTGAAGTATATCCCCAGTCAGCTTTGTATCAAAAAACGCGACAGGCAGGGCCATCAGCTTCTGTAAAAATCCCGAAACAATAGCAACATTCACCCTTGAGCCAATATGGAGGAGCAGCCAACCGCGGATAAACTCCACTGACATTCTGCCTGCTACCAGGGCAAGCTGGGCAAACAGGATCAGGTAAATAAAACCAATATCATTGTTGTTCAGACCGACATCTATTATTGCCTGAGTAAGGAAAGGGATAATAAGCTGGATACAACTTCCAATAAAAAGACCAAGAAGCAGCTGGCCAAGATATTTGCGATACAATCTGAAATATTTAAGAAGGAATCTGAATCCTCCTGCCTTTCCCGGCTGGTTTTCGGCATCATAAAGCGAGGGGGTAGGCTCAATTATCAGAGCAAGTCCGTTTTGCTTTCCGTCGGTTAAAGTAGTTACCCATTTCTTTTCGAATTCCTCACGCGAACACTTAATGAGACCAGTGGCAGGATCTGCTATCCAGACCTGATCATTCTTAATCCTGTAAACAACAACAAAATGTTTCTGTTGCCAGTGCACAATGCATGGCATTGTAACTTTTTCCTCTAGAAGATCGAATGGAATTTTTACTCCCAATGTCCTGAAACCTACTGAATCGGCAGCTTCAGAGAGTCCAAGGAAAGAGACCCCCTCCCTGGTTATAAAACACTTTTTCCTGAGATAATCGAGCGAAAAGTCCTTCTTGTAAAACCCTGCTATCATTTTCAGACAGGCAGGGCCACAATCCATTGCATCGAACTGTTTTACAAATGGGAATAACATTTTCCGATATCCGACCGTTTAAATAAGAAAAGTAAAGATATTTAATATTTGACAGAAAATAGTTTACAATATTCATTTGGCAGTAACCCGCACTGACAGATTATCACTATTCCTGTCAGGAAACACTATATTTGTCAATTTATCAGGGCATAAAAGTCAGCAATTGTTCCGTAAAATTTCAGATACTGCAATTATTGAGGGGATACGTCAGCAGGACGATCAGATACTTAACTGGCTTTATGACAACTATCTTCAGACAGTCAGGCATCATGTCCTTAAAAACAGCGGATCAGATGCAGATGTCTCAGATGTTTTCCAGGAATCCATTATTGCACTTTACAGGCAGATCTCTGATAATGAGCTGAATCTTACATCTGACCTGAAAGGATATTTTTTCGGCATCGCAAGAAATATATGGAATGTCCAGCTAAGGAAGAAAGCACGAAATATTAAAATTGAGTTTGACCTGCCAGAAGAAGTTGATAATGAAGATGCCAACAATACGGCTCTGGAAAAAATAGTTGCCCGGGCTTTTCAGAAAATAAGCTCTGATGCACAAACTATACTGACTCTTTTCTCAGAAGGTTTTTCATATCCGGAAATTGCAGCAAAAATGAATCTCAAAAGCGAAACTTATGCCAGGAGAAAGAAATACCTAAGCAAAGAAACACTGATGGAACTCATAAAAGAAGATCCTGAATATCAGGATTTTCTCGATTTACGGTAATTCAGAATCAAAAAAATGCATATTAGCAGAAAAGTTATTCCTATTATCAGTGCAAGTTTACCAGAATAATACAAAGGGGCATTATTACCATAAATGACAAGTGATGACCAGAAATAGGGATGTGATTTCAGCATATCAGCATTTTTAAGATAGTCGATTCTTGCCTTTCTTAAAGCATTGCTTTTTGCAGCTCCCTTTTTCAGATACCTGTAAAAACCTTCAACTATTTCAGTCCCGGATCTGTCTTCAATCTCCCACATCGACATAATTACTGACTGACTGCCTGCGTAGATAAAGCCTCTAGCCAAGCTAAGAATTCCCTCGCCGGAATGCAAAACTCCTGTTCCGGTGTTACATGAGCTAAGGATCACCATTTTTGCCTTTAGTGGTATTCCGTATACCTCGTAAGTATTGAGGCTACCATCTTCAACAGAATCCTTTTCCTGGTAAAATAACATTTTTGAATGCATCGGGTCCTGATCATTCAATATAGTGTGCATTGCCAGATGGACTATATCATATTTGCCAGCTTCAGATTTAAAAACGGATTCCCTTGCCCCGTTATTGATAAAGAGTTTTCCTCCTGTGAGGTTAGTAACAAATTCAGCTTCCATCCGTGCAAATGGAAGATCCTTAATCATCGTTATTCCTGTTTGCCTGGTTATAAGAAGGGAATCA
Organism: Bacteroidia bacterium; assembly: GCA_041480535.1. Taxonomy (GTDB): domain Bacteria; phylum Bacteroidota; class Bacteroidia; order Bacteroidales; family VadinHA17; genus LD21. The sequence continues at coordinate 699 of JBGPAF010000357.1, read as the reverse complement.
ACATTTATAATTCCCGTATAAACAGGAGCAAAAGCTATCAGGCTGTTCGTCAGACTGTTATTTTTCTTAAAGGACTCCGCGAGAAGTGTTGCGGAATACGTGTAAGAAATCCTGAAATCATTCATCAGATAAGGAATCTCATTATAAAGGATATTATCATCCGGAACCTGCCTCACCGGAATTGCATCAAATGGTATATATGAGAGGATATTATCAGGTGATATTAACAATTTATTGGAGATCAAATATTTCCTGACTGGTTCTATAATAATTTTGTAGAGATTGCTTCCAATAGTGTTATATTTGATAAAATTGGATCTTGCATCATTTTCAGGTAAGGTTAAAAGATTACGGAATTCCCTGATATTGACGAAGAAACCTGAGTCAACAGGTACTGTCAGAAGCTGAATATGTTTCCGGTTTGTTAAGAAAATATACAAAACTGTATCAGACACTACATAACTCAGGTAATTGGTATTCCTGCCGGCAATATCAGGAATATCCCGAGGTTTAATAACTCCGGTGTTGTATTTAATCAGATAATATTCAGGATATTGTTTCTCAAAAAGGCTGATAAGCGAATCTCGTTGTTGAGTTGCATTAATTACTAATCCTTTCCATTCTGATATCATTGATGCGTTTTGCGAAGTTTTGGAGTCTTCTTCTGAAACTCTTGCGTTGTAAAAACTAATTTCCTTT
>JBGPAF010000356.1:0-3147 GCA_041480535.1 Bacteroidia bacterium | reverse complement strand
TAACTCAGGCAGAATACTGTTGCTTCACTCTGAGGAAGATCGATCCTGTATTCCACATTCTCCATCTGCTCGTCGCTGTAAGGAAGTGCCGTGAACTGAAGCAGAGATGTATCACACTGAGCTATAATACCGGTTCCTGCAGTATTTGTGATTTTCACCCAGCGGACATCTTCATGGTTTCCTGCATCCATAGGTTTTTCATATGGTGTAAGAAGTTCTTTTACAGAGCTTTTGTAAACTCCAACATCAAATGCACGTTTCCTGTCAGGATAGTTTTCCATTGGTCCGCGACCGAAATACACAACCTGATCAAATTGTTTATCAAGAAACATTCTCACTCCAATCCTGCCAGCCACCTGCTGGGGATTGCTTGAGTTAATGCTGTTATCAGCAGTTATTATGCCATCCCCTGAAATTCTGTAAACCACATCATGATTTACAGTAAATCCGTTCTTGCCTTCACCGATAAGCTTTACTGAGATTTTAACTTCTGAAGCTGTTGATTGCTCGACGGAAATGCCCTGTGGAGTCCACTTAAGATCTTTAATGCCATTGTTGGCCCATCCCCTGTCAGCATACATATCATCATTTTTGTGCGCAGCCCGCCACAGATGCAGTCTTGGTCCGCCTCCGGTTTTCAGAATATTCAGTCCATTACGCTCAAGGCGTGAGAAAGTGCCGGCTGTCATATCGAAAACAGCAGTAAATCGATCTCCTTTCAGGGTGATCTCCTTTTCGCCCTGGGTCATTGTAACAGGTCTGGCATTCGAAATGACTGGTTCTGCAGCAGCTTTTACCGGCAACTGGAATTGTTGTGAGGCAACCTCAAATCCTTTCTTTGCCCAGATTTGATCATTCGCAAGAGTGTAAGATATACGAAGAAAATATTCAGTTCCTGCTTTAGGACTACCGATTTCAAATGGCACCTGAATATTTGTCCCCTGACCTGGTTTTACATCAAAGGAAGGATAAGTACCCGAGCCAATTACGGTTCCGTTTTCCGATAGTATCCAGGAAGCTGCGAAGTCCTTCAGGCTTATGAATTGATATTTGTTCTTGATCTTTATTATGCCAGCTTCAAGATTTCCTTCGGAAATTCCAATCCACTGATATGCATGCTTCATTTCGGGATAATGAGGTTTTAGTGAACGGTCTGAAGCAACCACTCCCTTATGGATAAAATAATGGTCGTTCGGGAATTCACCAAAACCGCCTCCGTATGCAAGAATTACATGATTCGGATCCCGCTTGTTCCAAATGCCCTGATCCTGCCATTCCCAGATTGCTCCGCCGAGAAGTGACTCATATTTATCAAAAACATCGTTATACTCTCCTATGGCTCCCATCGAGTTGAACATGGCATGTGCATATTCGCACATATAGAAAGGCTTATTGTAAGCAGTATCTGTTGCAATACGTTCAACTTCAGGAACATTCGTGTACATGCGGCTGTCGAGATCTGCGGAATTGGTCTTGCCGATGCCAAAACCCTCATAATGAACAGGTCTGGTATTATCAATTGATTTGACAGCCGCCATTGCTGCCCTGAAGTTTGTTCCTCCCCTGCCATTCTCATTTCCGAGGGACCAAATTATTACAGACGGGTGATTCTTAAAATTCTCGGCATTTGCAATATTCCTGTCAATAATAGCTGCTTTCATCCTTGGTTCCTCGTCAAACTTTCCGGAGTTGCCATGACATTCAACGTTAGCCTCGCCGACGAGCCAGATGCCCCATTCATCACACAGTTCATACCACCTTGGATCATCGGAATAGTGGCAGGTACGGACATGATTGCAGTTGCCCTGCTTTATCAGTTCGAGGTCGCGGATCATCTGTGCCTCGGTCACTGCATGACCTACATCGGGCCAGTTCTCATGACGGTTAACTCCTTTAAGCTTAATTGGTATCCCATTTGCAAGGAATACCCTTCCCCTGATCTCAACTTCCCTGAATCCTGTCTTTGAAGAAAGTGTTTCAACAACTTTTTTACCACTTGTTAAGGTAAGGATGGTCGTATAGAGCTTTGGCGTCTCAGCTGTCCATTTATCAGGATTCTGAACAGGGAATGAGAGCTTCACAGATACCTCTTCCCCGGGTTTCAGAACAGGAACATTTCCATTGGCAGAAGCAACAGTAGTTTCACCATTATAAAGAGTGGCTGAAAGCTTGGAAGCCCTGGCAGGTTTGATTCCATAGTTCTTAACCTTTGCAGTAACCTCAACATTGGCGTTTATGTACTTGTCATCCAGATCTGTTTTAACAAAGAAATCACGTATATGCTGCTGCGGAGAGCTCCAGACCGTAACATTACGGAAAATACCGCTGAGCCTCCACATATCCTGATCCTCGACGTAGCTTCCGGTGGTGTACCTGTATACTTCCGCTGCCACCATATTTTCCCCGGGCTTAACATATTTTGTAATATCAAATTCAGCTGCATTGCGGCTGTTCACGCTGTAACCTGCTTTCTGACCGTTGATCCACAGGAAAAATCCTGCATCTACTCCATCAAATGAAATAAATATCTGACGGCCTTTCCAGTCAGCCGGGACATCAAAATCTCTCCTGTAACTACCGACAGGATTCCTCTCTTCATAAGCAGTAAAGTTTTTAGGCGGAGTGCTCATCACCTTTGGGAAGTCCTTTTTAAAAGTATAACCCAGGTTCCTGTAATAAGGTGTGCCATAACCCAGCAGCTGCCAGTTCGACGGAACCGGTATCTCCTTCCATGCCGACACGTCATAGGTTGTTTTGTAAAAGTCAACCGGCCTGGACTGGGGCCACGACACCCAGTTGAATTTCCACATGCCGTTCAGACTTCTGCAGAATGTTGATGCATGCCTTTTAGCGGTAAGTGCCTCCTTCAGGTTTGCATACGGCATCAGGGTAGCATGTGCCGGTTCTTTATTTATGCCAAGACATTCAGGATTCTCAATTTCCGGAGGAACCGGAGCACCTCCCAATGAATCTTTAACTGATGCAACCTGGGCATCGATAGTGGCACCGATAATTGAAAAACAAAATAACGCTGCTGAAAGAACTGAAAGCTTTTTCATAATTATATCAGGCTGTGGGTTTATTATTGGTTTCTTTTAATTACTATCTTTTCCCCATTGTAAGTAACAGAAGCATTCGGAACTATTC
>JBGPAF010000355.1:0-3152 GCA_041480535.1 Bacteroidia bacterium | reverse complement strand
TTGTGCCCTCAGAAACGGATTCCCTTTGTATTAAACCTGAAGCACAGGTATTGGTTGATTCAATATTTTTATAAAAAAGGAGCTTTGAACCGATTATCATTAACAGTAAGATTTACTTGTTACATGCCAAATTTACCATATTTTCAGGGGATAACTGCAATGGCACTGAAATTGTAAAAAGAGATTGATAGTGACAAAAATACGGATAAAAGTTTGTACTTTTGCGTCTTGATATTTAACGGAAAATGTTTTGATGAAGAAAAGACAGGATGGAACTGAATTACTCCTGGGAAGTGTCGTAAAGGGTATATTTGAAAAAAAGGGACAGGATGTTCTTAGAATTGATCTGAGAAAGCTAGAAAACAGGATAACAGATTTTTTTATCATCTGCCATGGATCTTCAATTAACCAGGTTGATTCTCTGTGCGACTCAGTAGAGGATATTGTAAGAAATGAGACCGGTGAAAAGCCAACACATGTTGAAGGGCTCGATAACTGCTTCTGGGTCCTGCTCGATTACGGGAATGTCGTCGTTCATATCTTTCTTGAAGAGTACAGACATTTTTACAGCCTTGAATCGCTTTGGGCTGATGCACCGACGGAAGCGATGAAAGATAACCTAAGTTAAGTCAATTATTTATGGCCGAGAACGATTACAAAAAAAAGGTACCTGCAACACCGCCTGATAAAAACCTGAAGCCTAAATTCAATTCAAACTGGATTTTTGCCATACTGGCTTTCTCCTTTATTGCCATTAATTTATTCTATGGTGGCAAATCAACTCCTAAAGCTCAGACACGCGACCTGAAGGAAATGATAAAGAATCACGATATCGAAAAAATCGTTGTTGTCAATAAAGAGACAGCCGAGATATTCCTTAAAAAAGAGGCTCTGGAATCGGGAAGATATCCTAAACTTCCAAAAAACAACAACGGAAGAATGGGATTAGGAGTTCCGAAACCAAATTATTCATACAACATAGGCGATATTGCCACATTTCAGCCCTTTGTCCTTGAAGAGCAGAAAAATGCAGGTTATGAAGAAAAGGATATAATCTACCCTGAATCCGAAACACGTCATAATTATGTAGGCGAGATCCTGGGATGGACATTACCTTTCATTATCCTGATCGTCCTGTGGATGTTTATAATGAGGCGTATGTCAGGCGGTGGAGCCGGAGGTGCAGGTGGTATATTCAGCGTAGGGAAATCAAAAGCCCAGATATTCGACAAGGAATCGAATGTAAAGTTGAACTTCAATGATGTTGCCGGTCTCGAGGAAGCCAAAACTGAAGTTATGGAGATTGTTGATTTTCTCAAAAATCCTAAAAAATATACACAGCTTGGAGGTAAAATACCAAAGGGAGCCCTGTTGATCGGACCTCCGGGTACCGGGAAAACACTGCTGGCCAAAGCGGTAGCCGGTGAGGCCAATGTACCTTTCTTTTCGATCTCGGGTTCCGATTTCGTGGAGATGTTTGTAGGCGTGGGAGCATCAAGGGTAAGAGATCTTTTCAAGCAGGCAAAGGAAAAGGCACCCTGTATTGTCTTTATAGATGAAATTGATGCTGTTGGCCGGGCCAGGGGAAGGAACGTGAATTTCGGATCAAATGATGAGCGGGAAAACACACTTAACCAGCTTCTTACCGAGATGGATGGTTTTGGAACCAACATGGGGGTGATTATTCTTGCAGCAACAAACAGAGCTGACATCCTCGACAGGGCATTACTAAGGGCCGGTAGATTTGACCGCCAGATCCATGTCGAACTGCCGGATCTTAATGAAAGAGAGGCAATTTTTAAAGTGCATCTGCGGCCGATCAAGCTCGAAAAAGGCTTTGATATTACCTTTCTTGCCAAACAGACTCCGGGTTTTTCCGGTGCAGACATTGCAAATGTTTGTAATGAATCGGCACTTATCGCCGCACGGAAGAACAAAACTGTCGTTGAGAAACAGGATTTCCTCGATGCAATCGACAGGATTGTAGGAGGTCTGGAGCGAAAAAGCAAGATCATCTCAATGGTTGAGAAGAAAACCATTGCCTATCATGAAGCTGGTCACGCAACCGTAAGCTGGATGCTTGAATACGCAAGCCCATTGCTTAAGGTGACAATAATTCCGCGCGGAAGAGCTTTAGGCGCGGCCTGGTATCTGCCTGAAGAAAGGCAAATAACTACTCGCGAACAGCTTCTGGATGAAATGGCTTATGCATTAGGAGGTAGAGCTTCCGAGGAGATCATCTTTGGTAAAATATCAACTGGAGCCATGAGCGATCTTGAGAAAATTACCAAACAGGCCTATGCAATGGTTTCTTATTTTGGAATGAGTGAAAAAGTCGGTAATATAAGTTTCTATGATTCTTCCGGACAGTCTGACTATGGATTCACAAAACCCTACAGCGAAAAAACTGCCGAACTAATTGACCAGGAGGTAAAACAGATTATTGAGGAATCTTACCTGCGAGCTCATGAAATCCTTCAAAACAATCTGAAGGGTTTGACAGAACTGGCTGAATTACTGCTTGAAAAAGAGGTTATTTTTAGTGAGGATCTCGAAAGGATATTTGGCAAAAGAAAGGCAGATATTTTAAAGGAAGAAAGAGAATCTGCTGCAAAACAACAGACCCCCGCACTACCTGTCAAGGATGAAGCTGTGCCTGAAGAGTCAGGTGTTAAGAAAAAAAAGGAATCGGTAAAAGAAGCCGGTAAGGAGAAAAAAGCCTCAGGGAAAGCTTCAGGGAAAAGCAAGGGCGAAAAGACAAAAAGCAAAAAATAGCGGCTTTGGGCAATTTCTACAGGCGGACGCTTACAGCAGTATGGATAGTGATCTTTATCCTTGGAGGCTTCTGGCTTCATCCGGTCTCATTTTTTATGACTGGTCTTATATTGATGGCAGGCGCCCAGTATGAGTACTACCTGATGATAAAAAAAACAAGTGTCAATCCACAGATGATAAATGGCATTGTCACCGGTGCAATCCTTTATATTATTTCGACTCTTGTGGCTGCCGGAGTTCTTACAAAAGAGTATTACCTGGTTTTATTCCCCGTGGTGATTATAATTATGATAATCGAACTCTTCAGGAAGCAGGATAAACCATTTGACTCTCTGGCACATACATTCTTCGCGGTAATATATATTGCCATTCCGTTC
>JBGPAF010000354.1:0-3162 GCA_041480535.1 Bacteroidia bacterium | reverse complement strand
TCTCGGGGAGTGCTGTTGTTGATTCAGGTAACACGGCAGGTTTTGGAAACGGTGATGTTCCTGCCATAGTTGCGGTTTTTACTTACCATAATCCGAAACTTGAAGCAAGCGGAAGCGACTCTTATCAAAGCCAGGGAATTGCTTACAGCACCGACAGGGGACAAACCTGGACAAAGTATTCCGGAAATCCTGTCCTTTCCAATCCGGGTAAAAAAGATTTCAGGGATCCTAAAGTATTCTGGCACCAGGGCACTGGTAAATGGATTATGATCCTTGCAGTTTATGACAGGGTTCAGATCTATTCTTCTGGTGATCTTAAATCATGGTCCTTTGAAAGTGAGTTCGGCGTGAATGCCGGAGCACACAGTGGAGTATGGGAATGTCCCGATCTTTTTCCCCTTAAGGTTGAGGGAAGCGGTGCAACAAAATGGGTTATGCTCGTTAGCATTAATCCGGGCGGCCCTAACAGTGGTTCAGCTACACAGTACTTTACAGGCAGTTTTGACGGGCATAAATTTTCCCCGGATGTTACTAACGAGAAATGGGTGGATTGGGGTACCGACAATTATGCAGGTGTGACATGGTCGGGAATCCCTGACACTGACAGCAGAAAACTATTTATAGGATGGATGAGCAACTGGAATTATGCCACAGTTGTTCCAACAAGTGTCTGGCGGAGTGCAATGACGATTCCACGCGAATTATCCCTGGTAAAGGAAAATGGAAACTATATGCTTGTTTCGGAGCCATTAAGGGAACTTAATATGCTACGTATGGGATCAGGATATTTATTCCCTGGAAAAGAAAGGAAGGGAATGGGGAAGATTATTTCGGTGGAGAACCCAAAGTTGAATCAGTGTGAATTGGATTTTGAGTTTAATATTGGTACAGAATTTAAGGATACACTTAAGTTAATCCTTGAAAATGAGCTGGGTGAGAAATTTATTACCGGTTATTCCGGCCTGACTGAAGAGATTTTTGTTGACAGGACAAAATCAGGCAATTCTTCTTTTTCAAAAGGATTTGCAGCAGTGGCAAAAGCTCCATATCAGGCATCAGGAATACTTAAACTAAGGATGTTTATTGATGCTGCATCAGCTGAGTTATTTGTTGATAATGGGAAGCTTGTTATAACCACAATTTTCTTTCCTGAAAAAAACTATTCAAAACTAACTGTCTTTTCAGGAAAAGAAAATGTAATACTGGAAAAGGCTGAATTCAGTGAATTAGCTTCAATCTGGCGATAAAGAAGAAGTGTTTAAAAGCTAGATCTTTTATATCACTGTTATAATTTTAAGCTGATACCTAAACGCTTCAGAAGAGCTGTCAGCCAGACCATAAGAACAGCCCAAGCTATTGATCCGCCAACAACTATCAAAGGTTCAGTTGATTGTTTATAAAACAGAACCGGAATGCCGGTCATCCAGATCAGATAGTACATAATATCCGGCGCAAGATAGGTTGTCAATGAATTCTCACCTGCGGGTTTGAAGAAAGATGCCCATGCCTTTTTCTCAAAGACATCCGTAATCACATAGATCAAGGTAAAGACAAAAAAGCTTATTCCGCAGCAAACCAATCCCCAGCTTGGTGTTGCCTGTATCTTTGATAAAATGAACCATTTACGCAGTAACAGTCCCGCAATAAAGCAAAAGGCTCCGATGATAAGAAAATTCAGGATTACCATTTTGTGCCCGGAAGCTGTTGATTTTCTAAGTACCAACCCTGCGATCAAACCTGTCAAAACAATAAAAGGTACATTTCCTTCAATAATCACACCCAGAAACGGCTTGACAGGATTAAGAAATTCAAGGAACTTCAATCCCGAGAGTATGTTAAGAATAAGGAAGAACACAGCGAAGGCAACACTTTTCAATATCGAATCACGGCATAACAGGTATGTGAATGCAGAGACAAGATATCCCCATCCGATAAGACCAAGTATACCCCACCAGCTCGTGATTAATGATCCATCATTTTCCGGAAGCCCGGATCTGAATTTGAGAACGAGGAAAACAAGGATCCCCATTCCTGCCAGCCGGAATCCAGTAACAGTAAATATCTTGTCTTTATTCGGGTAATTATTCCAGACGAGGAAAACACCAATATACATAAGCAGGGCCCACAGGTTTTCGCTTATTCCTGTAAGTTCAGGATTTACCCTGCCGGTATTAAGCATCAGAACTCCGATAATTAAAAGGCTGATTGTCCTGGTAAAAATATGCCTGCTGTTCTCTGCCAGTGTCAATCCCTGCGAGATCCTTTTTGAAAATGAGAATGGGATTGCCATCCCGACCATGAAAAGGAATCCGGGAAATACCCAGTCCGCAAGTCCCATCCCGTCAAAATCAGCTTTCATGTGACCGAGCCAGGCTGGAGCTACATCCATGTTCAGGTCGTTTACAAAGAGCATCAGGAGCAGGGTGAGGCCCCGCATGATATCAATTGAGTTGATCCGGTCAGATGACATAATGCTAAAGTTTTGTAATTCTCTGAAATGATTTTTCAAAGGTTGTAAGATATAAAATAATCCTTAGAAAAAATTGCCAGAATCATCAATCATTATTAAGATAAACGATTGCAAAACTTTGAGAAATCATCATTGATCATTATTGATTTATTGAGTATCTTTTACGGAGAAATTAATATCTGTAATTCAGGAATAATTAGCAATAAACGGATGTCTGTTGATTAATAGAGCACCTGATTGACATATTTTACAGCAATTTCATTTTAAGCACATTATTTGTAAATAATCCGACCAATGAAACATCAGACTCTGCATTTTATATTAGCTGTTCTGATATTTAGTTTTTTTTGCTGTCCTTCCCAGGCAAGGATAGTAAGGGTCATAATAACCAAAACCGAGTTTTACCTTGACGGAAAGGTCTTTGGAACAGCAGGTTCATATGAAAAGTTAACCGGTCAGGCTTACGGGGAGATCGATCCCGGAAATCCGCTTAACAGCATCATTCAGTATATCAATTTTGCACCCAGGAATGAAAGAGGAATGGTTGAATATATTTCTGATTTTATAATTCTGAGGCCTGCTGAGATGGCAAAAAGCAACGGCCTGCTTTTTCTGAGCCTGCCAAACCGCGGAAATGCTTTTCCTGCCGATTCAGCTTTGCTTGGACGAGGTTATATTTATTTCTGGTGCGC
>JBGPAF010000353.1:0-3163 GCA_041480535.1 Bacteroidia bacterium | reverse complement strand
GTTGCATGCAACTCCCTTTCTTGTCTCATGAACTCACCCCCCGACCCCCTCTCTAATTCTTAGAGAGGGGGAGCCAATGTTCTACAAATCAATAAGATATCCCCTCTTTGCGAAGCAGAGAGGGGGTTAGGGTGTGAGTTCGTGTTTTAAGAAATGTTGTGATTATTTTCCTCCGAGTACTTCCTTCACCTTATTATACAACGCTTCCCCTCTCAGATTTCTGCCAATTATAATACCTTTTTCATCAAGCAGAAAATTAGCCGGGATTGCGCTGACAGCATATATTTTGGCAGCAGCATTATTCCAGTACTGAAGATCCGAAACATGTGTCCAGGTAAGGTTATCATCAGCTATTGCCTTTACCCAGTCATCTTTCTTCTGATCAAGTGAAACCCCGAAAACATCAAATCCTTTCTTGTTAAACTCTTTATAGACTTCAACAACATTAGGATTCTCATTGCGGCACGGCCCGCACCATGCTGCCCAGAAATCGACCAGCAGTAATTTTGAGCCTATTTTTGAATAGAACGAAACCGGATTACCTTCCGGGTCATTCATTGTAAAGTCAGGAGCTTTCTGTCCAACCGCAACCGCTTTCATTTTGACAACTCTTTCCTTCAGATTTTTAATCATTTCAGTGTTGGCAACTGCGGTGTCCATTGCATTGATATATGTTTCAATCTCAGACCCTTCCATTTCATAGCTGAGTTGAGCAAGAATTGACGGAGCTACAAATGACGCCGGATTGTTCTTTACAAAATCTTTTTGTAAAGTAGTCATTTCAGCCTCAACAGCAGTTGCATCTTTTTCAAGCTGTGAAACTTTTGCTGTATCTCCGCTCTGTTCAGCCATCTGATATTCGTTGTAAATATTTGTGTATTTTTCACTCAGTGATTTATTGGAATCCATAAATCCCTGATATTCATCCTGTGTTTTAGAACCGGTAATTTTTGCTGCATAGAGTGAATCAAGTTTCCCGGTAATTGTTATCTCGGAGTTCTCAAGATAGAATGATGTTTTCATTCTTGAATCCCTGGCTGCAAGCAGAACCATTTCGGGGTACTTAACTACTCCTCCCTTCATCTTAAAAGATCCCTTGTAAGCAACCGCTGAATCCAGATTGACAATCTTCCCGGCTTCTCTTTTCTGAAGCAGAAATGTCACACTGTCGGCGCCTTCAATTTTGCCGTTGACGACATAATGAGGTTTAGAAGAACACGCAGCCATCAGACCTGTAAGAACAGACAAATAGAAAAATTTTCTCATTTTAATCGATTTAAAGTATTGATTTAATAATCCTGATAAATTCGCGTAAAGATATGAATTATTGTTAATTCCGCTTATTTTTTGAAATATTTATTGAGCAGGCTAAGGGCAGCTTTATAGGAAGTAATTGTCCCTTGATACAACTCCTTTTCAAGTTCAGGCAGAAGTGATTTTACTTCGTCATTATTATAAAATGAGTTGCTCAGGTACTCTGATACAGTATCGTGCATAAGTACTATTGCCTGCTGTTTTCTGATTTCTTCAAAATAACCTGTTTTTCTTGAGTAATTCACAAAATCATCAATAAGGTTCCATATTTCCCTTATGCCTGTATCCTGGTGAGCCGAACAGGTAAGCACCAGAGGCTTCCAGCCCGAGGGAGAGCGCGGGAAAAGATTCAGTGCATTCTGGAACATTACTCTTGCATTTTCTGCCATTATTTTATTCGGACCGTCAGCCTTTGTAATTGTTACTGAATCGGCCATTTCAATTATACCTCTCTTAATCCCCTGAATTTCATCGCCTGCTCCGGCCAGCATCAGCAAAAGAAAAAAATCAACCATCGAACGGGCTGCTGTTTCAGACTGACCCACTCCCACAGTTTCAACAAGGATGGTATCAAATCCGGCAGCTTCACAAAGAATAATTGACTCCCTTGTCTTTCTGGCGACCCCTCCCAGGGTGCCCGCTGAAGGAGAAGGCCTTATGAATGCACCGGGATGGATACCAAGTTTCTCCATTCTTGTCTTATCTCCAAGGATGCTTCCTTTTGTATTCTTACTGCTTGGGTCAATGGCCAGTACTGCAAGTTTTTTCCCGATACCTGCCGCGTACAGTCCGAAAGATTCAATAAAGGTGCTTTTACCAACTCCGGGGACTCCCGTTATTCCTATTCTGACTGACCGGGAACTATAAGGGAGGCATTTTTCGATGATTGACTGTGCTGTTTTATAATCCTCCGGCAATGCACTTTCTATCAGCGTTATAGCCTGGCTCAGTATGGTCCTGTTTCCCGATAAGATTCCTGCGATGTATTCATTTACAGAATATCTCTTTTTCTTCTTCTTTCGTGTCGCGGCCAGAACTTCAGGATTGATATTTGGAGGCTGAGATATACCCTCCTGAATTTTCAGCGAGGATTTATATATGTCCTTTTCTTCCATTATTTTATTTATCCTGCTGTAAAAATAATAAAAGGGTGCCAGATTTTCATTTGGCACCCTTGATAATAGGTTTTATTTTTTTCGCCCTGCCTTTATTTTTTGGCAGCTTCCTGGTCGACATCAGCATTCAGCATAAGTACAACTTCAGAGTTTTTAGGATCGTTAGTATATACATATATTGCTTTTGTTACTTTTCCCTTGTAACTACCGGAGTTGAACACTGCTTTAATTGAGCTGGATTCGCCTGGTTTGATCCCCTGACCCTGAATTCCCTGCTGTATTGCAGTGCAACCGCAGGAAGCTTTAATATATCTGATAATCAAATCGCTTTTCCCCCCGTTTATAAATTTGAATTCAACATTATTTGCAGTTGACCCTGGTATTTTACCTAATTCCACGGTTTTTGCATCAATATTGAATACAGGGGCATTGGATAGTTCGTCCTTGGAAAGTCCCGAAAAATCTTCAACCAGGTTAGCACTCACGGCGTAATAAACATTCTGATCCACTTCACCATTTATTTTTATCTTGACCATATCAGTTGTATAACCCCATGCCTGGTTTTTTGTGGCATCATATGTCCCCTCAATAATACCTTTCTGACCTGGTTTCAGAGTCTGAGGATTAGCCTTTAAAGCAAGATGCGGCGGAATATTATCGAATTCTATTTTTGCCGGCTGTGCAGAAGTATTGATTACCTGCATTGTCCTTATTTTCTTTTCAGTCTTTTTCAC
>JBGPAF010000352.1:0-3174 GCA_041480535.1 Bacteroidia bacterium | reverse complement strand
TATAAAACCTGCTTGAATGCCTGTTCAAAATCATAAATAATATCATCGATATGCTCAATGCCGACCGAAACCCTGAAAAGACCGGGTTCAATCCCAATTGCCATCTGTTCTTCGGCGGAAAGCTGGGCATGAGTTGTTGCTGCAGGCTGTATAATAAGAGTTTTTGCATCTCCTATATTTGCCAGATGGCTGACCAGTTCAAGATATTCAACCAGTTTTGAAGCCTTTTCTTTGTCAGCCTTTAGAATGAAACTGAGTACACCTCCGGGGCCTTTCGGAAGATATTTTTTCGCAAGCTCATGGTTAGAATTTCCCGGAAGTCCCGGATAGTTAACCCTTTCAACTGCAGGATGAGTTTCAAGCCATTGAGCCAGTTCAAGGGTATTCTGAATATGCCTTTCCATCCTTAGTGACAAAGTCTCAAGCCCCTGTAGAAACAAAAATGAGTTAAAAGGGCTTAATGCCGGACCAAGGTCACGTAATCCTTCAACGCGGGCTTTTACAATAAAGGCAATATTCCCGGCCGTGGATGTAGAAGAGAATTTTTCTCCGAAAATAAATCCATGATACCCTTCTGAGGGTTCTGTAAAAACAGGGAACCTGCCATTGTTCCAGTTGAAATTGCCGCCATCTATTATCACTCCGCCGATGCTTGTGCCATGTCCCCCGATCCATTTTGTTGCAGATTCAGTTACAATAGTTGCCCCGTATTCTATCGGCCTGCATAAATAACCGCAGGCGCCGAAAGTATTGTCAACAACAAGAGGAAGGCTATATTTGGATGCAAGTTTTGCTAATGCCTCAAAGTCAGGTATGTCAAAACCAGGATTTCCTATTGTCTCAACATAGATTGCTTTGGTACTGTCGTCGATCCGCTTTTCAAATGAAGCAGGATTAAGATCCTTTGTAAACCTGGCTTCAATACCGAAGCCTGCAAAAGTTACTTTGAACTGATTATAGGTACCACCGTAAAGAAACGGGGAAGTGACAAAATTATCTCCCGTTCTCATTATTGTTGTGAGAGCGATAAACTGTGCTGCATGTCCCGATGAGACAGCAAGAGCGCCAACGCCACCCTCAAGGGCTGCTACTCTTTTTTCAAATACATCAGTGGTTGGATTCATTATGCGGGTATAAATATTACCCGGTTCAGCAAGATCAAAAAGATCAGCTGCGTGTTTCGCATTCCTGAAAACGTATGATGATGTCTGGTACAGAGGAACCGCTCTTGATAAGGTTTCCTTATCGGGTTTATGCCCTGCATGTACCTGGAGTGTTTCAAATTTTGATTTTCGTGTATTCATTATGTTATGCTTTAATTATTAATGTTAGATCTGATTTATAATGATAAATCAGCTTATTAATATGATTTTATGATTTGAGATAAAGCGATTACTTCCTTTTAAGCCCCTTTACCTGCACATGCACATAGGCACGAACGGTAGGATGAAGCTTTTTTGAATCGAATGAAATGTTTTCATTGTTTCCGTGTTAATTTTTATCATCTCCCGTTTTTCCGGGATTAGGTTTTGGCACCGTTCTCCATCCGTCAGCTGACGGACGGGTTGGTTGCCAGGGTTTCGCTGAGCCTAATCTCTCCGCCCTTCTTAATAAAAATCAAACACCCTTAAATGGAAGGAATATTTGATTTGTGACTGCAAATGTATGAATGATTTTGAAAAATGCAAAAAAATAAAGATTTAACTTACTTTTGCTTAATTAATTCGCTTCTTCATGCAAAATAGCTTTACAATCTATAACAGTCTATCCAGGCAGAAAGAACTTTTTACACCCCTTCATCCGCCATTTGTCGGGCTTTACGTTTGCGGCCCGACTGTTTACAGCAACGCTCATCTTGGTCATGCCAGACCGGCAATAACTTTCGACCTGCTGTACCGTTACCTTACACATCTCGGATATAAGGTCAGGTATGTCCGCAATATTACCGATGTGGGTCATCTTGAAAATGACGCTGATGAGGGTGAAGATAAGATTGAAAAGACTGCGAGGCTTGAGCATCTTGAACCGATGGAGGTGGTACAGAATTATATGAACACCTTCCATAGGAATATGGATCAGCTTAATACCCTTAAGCCTTCCATTGAGCCGAGGGCTTCAGGACATATCATTGAACAGCAGGAATTTATAAAGCTTCTGCTTGATAGTGGTTTTGCATATGAGGTAAATGGTTCGGTCTATTTTGATGTAATAAAGTACAGTAAAGAATATAACTACGGGAAACTCTCAGGAAGAGTACTTGAGGAACTTCAGACAAATACCAGGGACCTTGAAGGTCAGGATGAGAAGCACTATCCTTTTGATTTCGCACTCTGGAAAAAAGCGACACCTGAACATCTTATGAAATGGTCTTCCATATGGAGCGATGGATATCCAGGATGGCACCTGGAGTGTTCAACAATGAGCGTGAAATACCTTGGGAATGTTTTTGATATACACGGCGGAGGAATGGATCTTCAGTTCCCTCATCATGAGTGCGAAATTGCCCAGTCAACTGCAGCTCTCGGAAAGGAGTCGGTAAGGTATTGGATGCACAATAATATGATCACTATCAACGGCCAGAAGATGGCCCGTTCACTTGGCAATTTCATTACTCTCGACCAGCTGTTCAGCGGTAATCATCCCAAGCTTGATCAACCATACAGCCCGATGACTATAAGGTTCTTCATTCTTCAGGCTCATTACAGGAGCACCGTCGATTTTTCGAACGAAGCCCTGCAGGCAGCAGAAAAAGGATTTCAAAGACTTATCAAAAGCATTGATACGCTTAAGAAACTTAAGCCTTCGGACCAGTCAACATTTGATATAAACGAGCTAAGTAAAAAATGTTACGAAGCCCTTGATGATGACCTCAACAGTCCTGTGCTGCTCTCACAACTGTTTGAAGGAGTGAAATATATCAATTCGGTCAATGACGGAACCGAAAAACTGACGAGCACTGATCTGGAATCATTGAAAAAGCTGTTCAATACGTTTGTTTTTGACATCCTTGGACTGAAAGATGAATCAGAAGAAAAGGGGAATGAAAAGCTGACGGTGGAGCTGATGAAGATAATAATAAACCTGAGGCAGGACGCGAAAAACAGAAAAGAGTGGGCTGCTTCAGATAAGATACGGAGTGATCTCAAAAATGCAGGTATTATATTAAAAGATCTT
>JBGPAF010000351.1:0-3176 GCA_041480535.1 Bacteroidia bacterium | reverse complement strand
CCTTATAAAAATCAAAGATCACCTGCAGGTCCTCAAATCCCTGGTTGACCTTATTGAATTCAGTGGTCCAGCTTTTTATCAGTGATATTTCTTTCAGGAGTTCCTCAGCTGATTTGGGATCGTTCCAGAAACCCGGCTCCTGAGTAAGCAGCTCTTTTTCTTTGATCTGTGTTAGTTTGCCGTCGATGTCAAAGATACCTCCTCAACGCATCGCAGCGTTCCGACAAAATTTTTATCTGTTCGGTAGTTATCATTAAATAATCTAATTTGCTGCAAATTTAGTTTTATTTGGGCTTAACACCAAAAACCGGACAACCGTCATGAGTGCTTTGTTTCAATTTGTTTATTTACTTTTAGAATCTGTTATTATTACCGGATGTTAAGATCATTTTTATACCATAATCTTATTGAAGCCGGCTGTGATGAAGCAGGACGGGGTTGTCTTGCAGGTCCGGTAGTGGCTGCTGCCGTAATTCTTCCAAAAAACTATAAGCATCCGATTTTGAATGATTCTAAAAAGCTTACCGCAAAGCAGCGGAACAAACTGAAGGATGAAATTATTAATTCAGCAATCGCCTGGAAGGTTGCTTTTGTCGGAAATAAAGAGATTGATGAAATTAACATCCTTCGGGCATCAATAAAGGCAATGCACCTGGCAATTGAAGGTCTTTCAAAACAACCTCAGTTCCTGCTTATTGACGGGAACAGGTTTTTCCCTTATAAAGAGATAAAGCACAAGACCATAATAAAGGGCGACGGACTCTATTTTCCAATAGCTGCCGCTTCGGTGCTGGCTAAGACATTCCGTGATGAGTATATGGAAAAAATTCACAATGAATATCCGGTGTACGGCTGGAATAAAAACAAAGGCTACCCGACTTCATTTCACCGCGAAGCTCTGCTCAAGTACGGCGTTACCCCATATCACAGAAAATCCTTCAGCCTGTTCAACACCCAGCTGACAATCGATTTCTGATTTTTCATTAAAATAATTAAGGTTATCTTTGACGATTATTTTTACAAAATCCAAATTATATAGAGTATGAAGAGATTTCTTTCAGTTTTAATTATTCTTGTCATCAGCCTTGGGTTTAAAGCAAAAGCGGATGAGGGTATGTGGGTTCTTCCGCTTATTGAAAAACTCAATATTGGTAAAATGACAGAGCTTGGTCTTAAGCTTTCGGCTGAAGACATTTATAGCCTGAATAAAACCAGCATTAAAGATGCCATTGTAATATTCGGAGGTGGATGCACAGGTGAGATAGTTTCATCGCAGGGACTGCTTCTCACAAACCATCACTGCGGCTATGGACAGATCCAGGCACACAGTACAGTTGAACACGATTACCTTAAGGATGGTTACTGGGCAATGACAAAAGAACAGGAGCTTCCTAATCCCGGCCTTAGTGTTACATTCCTTGTAAGAATTGAAGATGTCTCCGATCAGATACTGACCGGTGTAAAGACAGGGATGAGTGAACAGGATCGTACCTCAGCCATAAATGAAGCACGTACAGCTATTGAATCGAAGGCCACCGAGGGAAATAGCTACAGGGCAACTGTATCATCATTTTATGGCGGGAATTATTTCTACCTCCTGATCTATGAAAGATATACTGATGTAAGATTCGTTGGAGCACCGCCTTCATCAATAGGAAAATTTGGTTTTGATACTGACAACTGGGAATGGCCGCGCCATACCGGAGATTTCAGTGTATTCAGGGTTTATTCCGGCCCCGACGGCAAACCAGCCCCTTTCTCAACAGATAATATTCCTCTCAAGCCAAAATACTGGCTGCCTGTCTCAATAAAAGATCTGAACAAAGGAGATTATGCAATGATCCTGGGCTACCCCGGCAGAACACAAAGATATGCAACATCTTATGAGGTTGATGAACTGCTTAAGATAACACATCCGAACAGGATAAAGATCCGCGGTACACGCCAGGAGATACTTATGGCAGACATGCAGGCCGATGCGAAAGTCAATATTCAGTATGCCTCAAAATATTCGGGATCATCCAATTACTGGAAGTATTCCATAGGTCAGAAAGCCGGTCTCGAAAGACTTAATGTCAAAGCAAAAAAACAGAAGATTGAAGATCAGTTCAATACCTGGGTTGCTGCAGAT
This sequence comes from Bacteroidia bacterium, assembly GCA_041480535.1. Taxonomy (GTDB): domain Bacteria; phylum Bacteroidota; class Bacteroidia; order Bacteroidales; family VadinHA17; genus LD21. Next base: position 1,045 of record JBGPAF010000351.1, on the reverse strand, counting down.
CCCGACCGTAAGGCAAAGTACGGAGAGGCTTTAAATATGATCAGGACTGCAGTTGAAGGAAGAGCTGAATTCCAAGATGCACAGCAACATATAAGCGAGTGCTTTAATCAGGGTTGCGAGATCCTGAGCCTTAACATGGTTGCATCAGTTCTGACAGATGCCCTGAAATCGGGCGACAGCAAACAGGTGGCAAATATGACATCAAATTTGAAGAACAGAATAAGCTCCTTTTACAAGGATTATAATCCAGCCACCGATCAGAAGGCAATGAAAGCCATGTTAAAGATTTACAGGGCAGATGTACCGGCTAAGTTTCATCCTGATTTTTATGTTAACATAGTTGATAAAAAATTTAAGGGCAATATTGATAAGTACGTGGATGATCTTTTTGCAAAATCAGTATTTTCAAGTGAAGCAAAACTGTCAGCCTTCCTTAATAAGCCCCTGCTGAAAACTCTTCAGAATGATCCTGTTTATCTGACGTCCAGTTCAATAAGCAAATTGAGCAGTGAGGTAACAAAAGGTCTTTCCCAGTTTGACGGGAACCTTTCAACTGGTCGCAGGCTATGGATAGCTGCTCTTAAGGAAATGACGCCTGAAAAAACTTTATATCCCGATGCCAACTCCACAATGCGCCTTTCTTACGGAACTGTCCAGGATTATGATCCTAAAGATGCCGTTACTTATAAATATTACACTACTCTTCAGGGTGTTGTGGATAAGTACAAACCGGGTGATTATGAGTTTGATCTGCCGCAACGGCTTATCGATCTGAATAATAAAAAAGAATTCGGACGATACGGTTCCCCAAAAGGATTTATGCCTGTATGTTTTCTGACTACAAATGATATTACTGGCGGTAATTCAGGCAGCCCTGTAATGAATGGTAATGGAGAACTTATTGGTCTGGCCTTTGACGGTAACTGGGAAGCCATGAGCGGGGATATTGCTTATGAGACTGAATTGCAAAGAACAATCGTTGTCGATATCAGGTACGTTCTCTGGATAATAGATGTATATGCCGGAGCCGTGCATCTGGTCGATG
>JBGPAF010000350.1:0-3181 GCA_041480535.1 Bacteroidia bacterium | reverse complement strand
ATTCTTTTACAGTATCATACTCATAAACCAGGACACATTGCTGAACTTTCTCTTTTCTCCAATTTGTATCCCATGGAATATTAACAGTATACCAACCAGCTTCTGAATGAACTGTATAATCCCTTATAGCTGCTTTGGCATATGATCTTGGATAACTCACAGGTATAAGTGTTGTAAATTTGGCAGTTATCGCTCCTGTTGTCAAATTAATGTCAGGATATCCTCTTGATACTTTTAATTCTAGTTCCCCTTCAAATAATCCCCCGCAGTAATCGGCACAACGGACCTTGCCAACCCTCACTTCATATACCGGATCTCCTTTCGAGCCTTGAATATCAGTGATATCTAATCCCTTTACATCATCATTTCCTTCATCCTTCGGCATGATGAGAATTACCATGTATTTGTCGGCGTACTCCTGATTAACTTTTACTTCAATCATCTTTTTGCCTTCAAACCGGTAACCAACATTTTCTATGTCATTATCAATAGGATGCGCGGCCACTGTGTAGGAATTAGTCCCTTTCGGATAAAAGCTCGATGGATACGGACAGTAGATATAACAGTCATTCTTTGCCATGAAGCTTGCCAGCTCACCCCAGCTGCCTTTGGACTCTGATGAAGAACATCCTTCCAGAAATTTCTCCCTGAGGTTCTTAAATGAACTGCTGACACCTTTGGACTCATCCAGCAAATCTTTGAACGGCAGACTGTAAAATGTTCTGTTTTCTTCAGACAGTATAGTTAGCTCGCTCATCACTGCTTCATCCTGGATGACATCAGCCATGATCTTTGCAGCCTCGGCGAGGTTGTTTTTAAGTATTGTCTCAGATCCGGTAAGCAATCTCTTGCCAACCGTACTCTGAGTTATGGGCCCGGATTCATATTTTTCACAACTTGCCAGCAACAGGCAAATCGCTAAAGCATAAATTAGACTTTTCATTTATTTGTAATTTTTGAATTGAACATACGGGGTATAAGCCCTCTGATATTTTATTTCTTTGCAGTCCGGTTTAATTGTCCGGGGAATGGACTGCTTTTCTTCCCCGGACAGCGGTGTCAGTTTTTTCTCATAGGCGCGAGGTTTTAAATGCAGTGAGACATTATGTTTATTCCACGAAAATCAAAATTTCAGGTTCAAATCACCCTCACAGATTCCCTTAACACTGTATTGCAATAGCAATATTAAAAGACGCCGGGGCCAGAAAAAAATAAAATCGGAACTTTTTTCAAAAAAAATGAAAATAAATTTGAGTTACCTTGTATATATAATATAAAGGTATGAGGTGTGGGGTATGAGATATGGGGAAAAACACTAATCAAAACCGGCTTTTTCTAAAAAGGTATGGGGTCCGGGGTCCGGGGTGCGAGGAAAACTGATATAGTATTTGGTTTGAGGTACGAGGTACGAGCTGCGGTGAAAAACATTTTGATACCATTGGATTTAACATTATTTTAGTGATGCTGTATTTATCAAGTGCTAACTAATAACTTTACAATCATGGGAAATTTTGAACATCTTGAAGTGTGGACTGAGGCTAAAAACTTAGCCGTATCAATCTACAAAGTAACAAACACCGGATTAATCTCAAAAGACTTCGGCTTGAGAGACCAGATAAGAAGGGCGGCTGTTAGCGTCCCTTCCAATATTGCTGAAGGAGAAGAATCCGGAAGGAACAAAAAGGGCATTAACTATTTTTATATTTCGAAAGGATCTCTGGCAGAGCTGATGACTCAAATAACCATCGCTTTTGAAATTGAGTATCTCGAACATGATATATTTGAGAATCTTTTATTAAAAATTAACACCTTATCTGCAAAACTTAGAAAACTAATTCAATACAGAGAAAATGCTGGACAAGATAAGTAATGATCCCTTATCTTGTTTTCCCCGAACCTCGCACCACGTACCCCGTACCAATAAAAAAAGCCCGTCTCATCAACGGGCTTCTGTTAATCTGATAAAAATATGTTTCCCTGCATTTTTATTGTTATGCAGTCATGCCGTCATGCCGTCGTGCAGTCTGACCTTTAAGATCAACTTTCCTGACCGCAAGACTGCAAGACCGCAAGACTGCAGGACCTTCTTTCCGTCATTGCAGTAAGGTTACGTTCCCTACCATCTTGAACGGCTTGCCGTCGGCATACTTTCCTTCGACATACCACACATAAACTCCCTGCTGGCATAGCTTACCCTTATAGTAACCGTTCCAGGGAATGTTTATGTCGTTGCTCTGGAAGATAAGCACTCCAAGCCTGTTGAAGATCTGAAGCTTGTATTTCAGCACCTTCTGACGTATCGGTGGATAGAAGAACTGGTCGATTTCGGTTCCTCCTGTTGGCAGATCTGTACGTTCGATCGGACCTGTCTTGTTCGGTATGAAGACAGTCGAGAATCTCAGCTCGCCTACCGGTTCGACAGTTACTGCCGGAGATAAGATATATTGATCCGTGCAGCCATTTGCAGAGTATGCCCACAATGTGATGTCATATACTCCTTCTTCCATATACCTGTGGAAAGGCTCCTTGAGCTTCGATGTATCGCCGTCGCCAAAGTCCCAGAGATATGAAGTGGCCCCCTGACTCAGGTTAAAGCACCTTACCTTTTCGTCGTTCACATAAACCATCGGCGGGGTCACCTCAAAATAAGCCTTGGGTGAAGCATAGGCATTTACAACCTGTGTCTTCATTGAGGTGCCGCCCGGACCAGTCACAACAAGCTCAATCCTGTATGTCCCCGGTGTGAAATAGGTATATGTCGGATTCTTGGCTGTGGAGTGACTTCCGTCTCCGAAATCCCACTGATAGGTGGTACCGGGAACACTGGTATTCAGCGATGTGTTGTTAATATTTACAAACAACGGTGAACATCCCGATGGAATTGAATCAAAGTTCGCAACCGGTGCAGGAGGTACAACGCTTACACTGTGTTTAACACTATCTGAACAGTTTGCATTGTTTGCAATAAGCGTTACAGAGAAGGTTCCTACATTCGTATAACTGTGAACCGGATTCATAACGGTTGATGTTGTATTGTCACCGAACTTCCAGACTTTTCCTCTAAATTTCATGACAGGTGTCCTTCTCATAACATTGAAGCAAAGGGAATCTCATAGCGCATCGGGACCGGCAACCCTTCCCAGGACCGCTGAAGCAGCGGCGATAGCCGGACTGGCCAGAT
>JBGPAF010000349.1:0-3188 GCA_041480535.1 Bacteroidia bacterium | reverse complement strand
GTCAGTGACAGATTATCGTTTATATGATAACATCTATACTGAAAGATTTATGGATACTCCCCAGGATAATCCTGAAGGATATAAAGATGGCTCGGTACTTACTTGGGTGAAAAATTATAAAGGGAAACTCTATATGACTCATGGAGACATAGATGATAATGTACATATGCAGAATTCAATTTACCTTATTTCAAAACTCCAGGATGAAGGCAAATCATTCCAGTTCATGCTCTATCCTGATAGCCGGCATGGCTGGCGTGGTACAAAAGCTATACATTCCAGGAATGAGGCAAACAAGTTCTGGCTTAAAAACTTCTTTGGAAAAGAATAATAATTGTTATTATATTGGTGTTATATTATTAACACTAAACTTCAACCTTCAACCTCCAAACTTAGAAATTATGGTTATTGGCATTCTCAGAGAACCGGGAGCAGAAAAGAGAGTAGCTATGCTCCCGGGTGAAGTTGCCGTAATTAAAAAGCTGGGTGTTGATATTATTGTCGAAACCGGAGCCGGAGAAAAAGCCTTCGTTTCTGACCGGGATTATCTTTCAGCCGGTGCCTCTGTTTCAGACCGGAAAGACTTAATATCAAAGTGCTCCTTTTTATTATCTGTCAATCCCCTTCTTGAAGAGAATCTGGATTCGTTCACCGAAGGACAGATTTTCTGCTCAACAGTTAATCCCGTTGAAAATAGCAAATGGCTGGAAAAAGCCCGTATTCACGGACTTACAGTCCTGGCACTCGATCTGATTCCACGAACCACCAGGGCTCAGTCAATGGATGTGCTATCCTCAATGGCTACTGTTGCCGGATATAAAGCGGTGCTTGCTGCGGCCTCAACCTTACCGAAATTCTTCCCGATGTTCATGTCAGCTGCAGGGACGATCAAGCCCTCAAAAGTGCTGATTTTAGGTGCAGGTGTTGCAGGTCTTCAGGCCCTGGCAATTGCCCGGAAGCTTGGCGCTGTGGTTGAGGTTTTTGATGTACGGTCAGCAGTTAAGGAGGAAGTAAAAAGCCTTGGAGGAAAATTCATTGAGGTGGAGGGGGCAAAAGAAGATTCAGGAGCTGGAGGCTACGCTGTTGAGCAGACTGAAGAGTTCAAAAAGAAACAGCAGGAGCTTATTCAGAAAAGAGCAATTGCTTCAGATGTAATTATTGCCACTGCACAGATCCCGGGGAAAAAAGCTCCGGTGCTGATACTAAAGGAGACAGTGATGGCCATGAAGCCCGGTTCCATAATTGTTGACCTTGCCGCATCAACTGGCGGCAACTGCGAACTGACTGAAAACGATAAGTCCGTAACAGTAAATGGTGTAACAATAATCGGAAAATCTGACTTTCCCTCAGATATGCCATCAGATGCAAGTAAAATGTTCGGATCAAACATTATTAATCTCCTTAAGATCATGATCGGCAAAGATGGCAGTCTGAACCTTGATATGAATGATGAAATAATAAATGGCACCACTGCTGTGCATAATAAAGAATATATTAGTCAGAGAGTTAAACAGATGCTTGGTATTAAATAAAGTATTCGATGGAACAGATTTCAAATTTTTTCTTACAGCACCGGGAAGCAATTTTCATTGTGATCCTTTCGATATTCCTGGGCATTGAGGTGATCAGCCATGTACCTGCAATTCTTCATACACCTCTTATGTCAGGTGCCAATGCGATCCATGGCGTTGTGATCATAGGGGCCATAATTGTTATGGGACACGCCGATACGACAGGGTCAATGATTCTTGGATTTCTTGCCGTTGTCCTTGGCACACTTAACGTTGTCGGAGGCTTTGTCGTGACTGACAGGATGCTGGAAATGTTTAAGAAGAAAAAGTAATCAACCGGTATTAATTTAGAAACTTAACAAGAATGAGCGGATTATCTCAGCTTCCATATGGAATTACGATACTGGAGATTACTTATATCATTGCTTCTGTGCTGTTTATTGTCGGATTGAAAATGCTCAGTCATCCGCTCACCGCCCGCAGAGGCAATACTCTGGCTGCATTCGGGATGGCTTTTGCAATTATTACTACAATCCTTTTCCATAAGAAAGATGGAGAACCCATCGGGAATATACCATTAATACTTGCGGCAATTGTTATCGGGACAATAATAGGATGGATGATTGCCAAAAAAGTTAAAATGACAGCAATGCCACAGCTTGTATCGTTTTTCAATGGTATGGGAGGAGCTGCAGCGGCACTTATCTCGATGATGGAATTTCCGCATGTCAGCCCGGAACTCATTGCCAGGACAGGCATGGCTAACGGACATGTTCTTGCAATACTTCTCGGATTAATGATAGGAACCGTCTCGTGGGCTGGAAGCATGATCGCTTTCGGGAAGCTTGACGGCTGGATAGGCGATATGAGGATCAAAGCAATGAAATATGTCAATTTGACTATCCTCGCAATTCTGATCGGATTCATTGTCTTCATCATGACACGGCATGTGCAGGCAAGTGCTGAACTGACACCTTATATTTATATAATGTTTGCAGTCGCTGTGATATATGGTGTCCTGTTTGTTATGCCAATAGGCGGTGCCGACATGCCTGTCGTAATTTCACTGCTAAACTCATTTACCGGCGTCGCTGCTGCAATGGGAGGTTTCCTCTATAATAACCAGGCTATGCTGACAGGCGGTATACTTGTAGGATCAGCAGGGACAATACTGACGGTCCTGATGTGCCGGGCAATGAACCGTTCATTGCTGAATGTGATCGTGGGTGTCTTTGGTGGTGGCGGAAAATCAAATGCAACAGAAGGCGGTACAGTTAAAGAAATCACTCTCTCCGATGCCGCAGTGCTCCTTAGTTATTCAAAAAAGGTAGTAATAGTCCCGGGTTATGGTCTGGCCGTGGCGCAGGCACAGCATATATGTCATGAGCTTGATAAGATTCTCGAGGAAAAGGGCGTGGAAGTAAGATATGCGATTCATCCGGTCGCCGGCAGGATGCCAGGACATATGAATGTTCTTCTGGCTGAGGCAGATGTGCCTTACGAACAGCTTATTGAAAGTGATGAGATAAATCCCGATCTTCCGAATACGGATGTCCTGATCGTGATTGGTGCAAATGATGTTGTAAATCCGGCAGCTGAAGATGATCCGTCAAGCCCTATTTATGGAATGCCCATTGTTAAGGCACGTGACGCAAAAAACATAATCGTTATGAAACG
>JBGPAF010000348.1:0-3188 GCA_041480535.1 Bacteroidia bacterium | reverse complement strand
GGTCCTGCCATGACGGACAGCAAAGGCGAGATTGTAGCGGCTCAGCCGATGGCAACAGGAAAGAAGCTTATTGTAGCTCCCGAAAGTGACCTTTTACGTATGTCTGTTGAATCAAAAACTGGTGATCTCCAGCTTCTCGACTGGCCATATCTGTGGCAGCAGCAGGAGTATGTGATGGGAGGGGGGGCAACCAATTTTATGTTCCTTGTACTGGCTGCAGATCAGCTTCTTGGTGAAAGATAAGATTATAGATAATAAGTATTACTAAATACACCAGTTTAAAAAACTCTTAATATCTTGTAGGTAACTTTTTTCATTAGTAACCGATAATCCATTAATTTTAGTGCAGATTTTTTATTGATTCAATTGATTCCACCTGTTTCGGGTTGTCAAATAATATTCACAAATTGATGAGAAAGCTATTATTGTTTATCCCTGCAGCAGTTGTCCTTTTTATAATGTGTTCCCAGACTATATGGGAAAAAACGGATGACGGAGTTATCATTAAGCTCAAAGCTACAAGCTCTGATATCCCACATCTAATGAAGCTTGAAGTTGTAAATGATCAGATCATTCATGTAATTGCATCGCCCGTAAAAGGCTTTTCAAAGGAGAAAAGCCTCTGTGTAATTGACCGGAATACCCCTGTTCCCGCTTTTGACATAAAGCAGGAGCGGGATACACTGGTTGTTTCAACAGAAAAGATCAGGGCAAAAGTATCACTTGTAACCGGACAGGTTATTTTCTGTGATGAAGATGACAATGTCATATTGAAGGAAAGACCAGGGGGAGGAAAAACGTTTGCTCCTATAACTGTTGAGGGAACAGATGGTTACACTTTAGGCCAGGCTTTTGATTCGCCATCTGATGAAGCGTTTTACGGACTTGGCCAGCATCAATCGGATGAATTCAATTACAAGGGTCTTAATGAGAGCCTGTACCAGTACAATACCAAAGTATCGGTTCCATTCATTGTCTCAAGCCGGAATTACGGGTTACTCTGGGACAACTATTCACTTACTAAATTTGGGGATCCGCGTGATTATTCCCAGCTGGATCTTTTCAAGCTATATGATAAAAATGATGTGGAGGGTGGACTTACAGCGACATACTATATCAATTCCGACACATCCAGGATCTTTGTTCAGCGCAAAGAATCATCGATAGATTACGAAAATTTAACAACCATAAAGAACTTCCCGGAAAAATTTCCATTTTATAATTCCACAATAATTTGGACAGGTACTATTGAACCGGGTGAATCGGGTATCTATTATTTTAAGTTTTATTATGCTGGCTATACAAAACTCTATCTGGATAATGAACTTGTTGTGCCGGAACGATGGAGGACAGCCTGGAATCCAAATACTTACAAATTCAATACGAATCTTGAAAAAGGACACAAATACACTTTAAAACTCGAATGGAAACCCGATGGAGGAGTCTCTTACATCGGACTTAAAGCACTGAGCCCCCGCAGCGTTAAAGAGCAGGGATCATTATCGCTTACCTCTGAAATGGGGAATCAGATTGATTATTATTTTATCCGCGGCAACAGCATGGATAATGTTATAAGCGGTTACCGGACACTGACAGGTAAAGCCCCTGTAATGCCAAAATGGGCACTGGGGTACTGGCAGAGCCGTGAAAGGTATAAATCACAAAAAGAACTGCTGGATGTTGTAAAAGAGTACCGCAAAAGAAACATACCTCTTGATAATATAGTTCTTGACTGGTCATACTGGCCGGTTGCTTCATGGGGGTCGCATGAATTTGATCCGAAATTTTTCCCTGATCCTTCAGGTATGGTCGATTCGGTGCACAAACTTAATTCACATATAATGATCTCAGTATGGCCCAAGTTCTATTACACTACTGAACATTATAAGGAATTTGACAGCAAGGGATGGATGTACAGGCAGGCCGTTAATGACAGTGTGAGAGACTGGATCGGGAAAGGATACATCGGATCATTCTATGATGCTTACAGCCAGGGTGCACGGGATCTTTTCTGGGAACAAATGAGGGAACATCTGTTCACAAAAGGCTTTGATGCATGGTGGATGGATGCCTCTGAGCCTGATATTCTTTCGAACTCAAGCATAGATTACAGGAAACTGCTTTCGACACCGACTGCTCTTGGTCCTTCGACAAAATACTTTAATACTTACGCCCTTGTTAATGCTCGTGCAATTTATGATGGGCAGAGAAGTGCAGAACCCAACAGGCGTGTCTTCCTGTTAACCCGGTCAGGATTTGCAGGTTTGCAGAGATATTCAACAGCTACCTGGAGCGGCGATATAGGCACCAGGTGGGAAGATATGAAGGCTCAGATACCTGCAGGCCTGAACTTTGCATTATCGGGGATTCCATACTGGACATTTGATATCGGAGGATTCTGCGTCGAAAACAGGTACACAAGAGCAGCGGAAGGATCGGAAGATCTTAATGAATGGAGAGAGCTTAATACACGCTGGTTCCAGTTCGGATCATTCTGTCCGCTGTTCCGCAGTCATGGTCAATATCCTTTCAGGGAGATCTTCAATATTTCACCTGCAGGGAGCCCGGCCTACGAAAGCATGGTGTACTATGACAAACTGAGATATTCACTGATGCCATATATCTATTCTCTTGCAGGACTGACTTATTTCAACGATTACACAATAATGCGGGCAATGGTGATGGATTTTGGCAGTGACAGAACTGTCAGGAACATTGGCGACCAATATATGTTCGGTCCTTCACTAATGGTAGCTCCTGTCTATAAGTACAAGGCACGATCGCGCGAAGTCTATTTCCCATCTCAGTGCGGATGGTACGATTTCTACACTGGCTTATATATTATGGGAGGGCATAACCTTCAGGCAGATGCTCCATTTGAACAGATACCACTTTTCGTAAGGGAGGGTTCCATAATACCGGTTGGCCCGGAAATCAGGTTCACTGACGAAAAACCAGCCGACCCGATAACTCTTTATGTTTACACAGGAAGGAACTGTGCATTTACATTATATGAAGATGAGGGCACAAACTATAACTATGAGAGGGGAGAATGCAGTACAATAAAATTCAGCTATGATGAATCAACAGGGGAACTGACATTTGGAATACGAAACGGAGAATTCAAAGGTATGCTGAAAGAAAGAGTTTTCAGGATAGTCTGGATAAACAAGGACAAACCGGTCGCT
>JBGPAF010000347.1:0-3190 GCA_041480535.1 Bacteroidia bacterium | reverse complement strand
CCGGACAGCATCTTCGGGACTTGTCACCAGTCTGCTGAAAAGTTTCTCAAGATTTAATGAAACATCCTGCTTTATGGTTTGTCCATAAGAAACTGAAAAAATGTCTGATCCGGCAAGTATGATTATCAGGATAATCCTTTTCATTTATTCTTTACATTTTTTTCTGCGTCATCAAGAAGAGCGCCAATTTGTGTGCAAGCCCAGGAAATCTCTTCTTCATTGATTGTAAGAGGAGGAGCAATCCTGAAAGCATCGTCACAGAAAAGGAAATAATCAAGAACCAGGCCAAATTCAGGTGCTTTGGCAATTGCATACCTGACATAAACGGGATGGGTCAGTCTGACTGCGAGCATAAGCCCCTCTCCTCTCACTTCACTGATAAGCTTGTGTGTCAGCATTTTTTTGAAGAGGATTGATTTCTGATAACATGAGGCGGCAAGGTTTTCTTCAGTCAGCACTTTCATCGAAGCAAGGCCTGCAGCGCAGCAAACAGGATGACCGCCGAATGTTGTAATGTGGCCAAGAGGAGGATCGGACATCAGGGATGACATTATTTCACGTGATGAGATAAATGCTCCCAGCGGCATGCCGCCTCCGAGCGCTTTTGCAAGCAGGAGGATATCCGGAACAACATTAAACCTGTCAATTGCAAACATATGACCTGTCCTGCCGAATCCGGTCTGGATCTCATCGAATATAAGAAGGGAATCTGCTTTTGTACATCTGTCCCTGACTTCCTCCAGGAATCCGGCTTCGGGGAATATTATCCCCGCCTCACCCTGGACCGGTTCAATTATTACACATGCAGTTTTCTTATCAATTATTTTAAGTGAGTCAGCATCGTTAAACCTGACCTGGAACGTGTCGGGAAGCAGGGGCCGGAAAGCATTTCTGAAGGTTTCACCACCCTGAACGCTCAAGGCACCATGAGTGCTTCCATGGTATGAGTTTTTAAATGATATGATCTTGCTGCGGCCGGTAAATCGCTTGGCAAGTTTCAGGGCGCCTTCAACGGCTTCGCTTCCCGAGTTGACAAAATAGCAGCAATTCAGAGTTCCGGGCAGGAATTTTGTAAGATATTCCGCATATTTCACCTGCGGGCTCTCGATTATTTCACCATAAACCATCAGGTGCATATAAGCGTCGACCTGTTCTTTAACAGCCTGAACCACTTTAGGATGACGATGTCCGGTGTTGCTCACCGAAACACCTGAGATAAGATCGAGGTATTTCTCGCCTGATGGTCCGTACATAAAAACTCCCTCAGCTCTAACGATCTCAAGCAATAACGGAGAAGAAGAAGTTTGTCCAAGATGCTGAAGAAAAAGCTGTCGGTTTGTAAACATGTGACAGTGTGGAAATTATCTGGCCATCACGTTGATATCGTTCAGGAGCGAATCCCTGAATGATTTCCCGACAGGGATATTTTTCAAAGTATGGCCCACCATTATATCAAGTGAGTTTTCCTTGATAGCCTGGATCATGCTTTTGTTAATGATGAAGGATCTGTGAACCCTGATAAATACTCCTGACGGCAGCTGACTCTCAATAGCTTTCATTGTAAAGTGAATAGTGAATTTGTCGGTATTGGTGTTCAGCGTGACATAGTTTTCAAGAGCCTCAACAAAGACTATATCTTTGAGCTTCAATTTAACCAGGGATGATCCTTTTTTAATAAAAATCTCCTCATCGCCTGATGTAATAATTTCTTTAGGAGTAAAATATCTTAAAGTTTTATCTATTGCTTTGCAGAATCTTGAGTAAGATACAGGTTTCAGGAGAAAGTCAATAACATTAAAATCGAAAGCTTTAAGAGCGAATTCCCCGCCTCCCGAAACAATTATAATATTAGGCGGATGGTCGAGACTACCGATCAGATCAAAACCATCCATTTCCGGCATTGTAACATCAAGAAGTATCAGATCGATGTCTTTGTGCTTGGCTATTTCGTTTCTTGCAGAAACAGGATCATTAAATATCCCTACAAGATTAAGGGAGGTATACTTATTGACATAGCCCTCCAGGAGCTTACAGCTCAGCTTATCATCATCGACTATTATACAGTTCATTGCTTCCTAATTTGAACCGGGATTACCAAATCAAAAATAATAAAAAAAATGAAAACAAAATTAAGATTAAAATTTAATTCCTGTTAATGATAAATAAAACACAAATTTATTCTTTTCGTATATGGAATCATAAACAAACCTCGTGCAATTTTGTTCTTAATAATATTTCAGCCACCCCCATTCTTATTTCCCAGCCAGCTGGCTTGAAAAGGATTGTCAAAAAAAAGGGGGTGAATAAATAACACCCCCCCAGCAATCTCAATCGATTAAGATTAAAGACCTTTGCTAAGAAGCGGAGCTGCTTTGAATTTAACAACTTTTTTAGCAGGAACGTTCAATTTTGCACCTGTGCGAGGGTTACGAACTACTCTTGCACTTCTTTTGTTAATTGTAAAGGTACCCATGCCTGGTAGCTGGATTCTCTGACCTTTTTTCATTGCTTTCCCAAAAGCTCCGACGAATGCGTTTAAAGCTTTGCCTGAATCTTTAATAGAAAGACCTGCATCAGTAGCAATTGCATTAATTAATTCTTTTTTTGTCATAATGAAAAATTTAAGGTTAGACCAATGGTTCTAATTAGGTACAAATATATTTCATTTTAAATGATGTGCAAATAATTTTTGTCTATTTAGCGCAAATAATGGCACTTTTAGAACAAAAAACCATATTTTTCTGAAGAATCTGATTAACTACTGAAATTGTCGCAAACTCTCATCTGTTCTTATTTTCCGTATATCAGCAAATCCATCTTGTTAAATTCTTGTTAATAAATAGTTTATATGCCTGATTATCTGATAATTCGTATATTTCCACTAAAAATTCTAAAAAATCAAAAAAATATTATCTTTGCGGCGGAGAAATAATCCGTCTTCTCCGCCGGCTGGCGGATATGGCGGACGAAGGGAGAAATGGCAGAGCGGTCGAATGCGGCGGTCTTGAAAACCGTTGTTCCGCTATCGCGGAACCGGGGGTTCGAATCCCTCTTTCTCCGCCAAAGGCATCAGATCAGACCCGCAGCTTACTGCTGCGGGTTTTTTGTTTTATGAAAAGTTAGATCAATACTAGCCATTGGTAGTGCTTTGAATAAAACAAAAAACGCCCGAAGGACGTTTGATCTGATG
>JBGPAF010000346.1:0-3193 GCA_041480535.1 Bacteroidia bacterium | reverse complement strand
GGCTTTTCAGAATGACGGAAAGAGTATGATTGAGATCAGTGACAAATGTGGTCTTAAAAATACAGAAGGCTGGTGGAACACAATAATATCAGAGGATTTTGACCTCGATGGTGATATGGACTATGTTATTGGTAACCTGGGACTGAACTCCCAGATAAAGGCATCTGTTACAGAACCGGCAACCATATATGCAAAAGACTTTGACAATAATGGAACGGTTGATGCTGTAATGTGCTATTATATTCAGGGCAAAAGTTATCCATTATATGGAAAGGATGACCTGCAGAATCAGATACCGTTTATTAAAAAGAAATATTCTTCCTATGAATCCTATGCAAGCCAGACAATCACAGACATTTTCTCCCCACAGGACCTGAAGGATGCCCTGGTGCTTAAAGCCTGTGTATTTGCAACCTGTTATTTAGAAAACAAAGGGAATAATCAGTTTAAGCTTACTCCGTTTCCCCGTGAAGCACAATTTTCTCCTGTTTATGCTATCCATTCAGGAGATTTTAACATGGATGGTAATCCTGATATGATCCTCGCAGGTAATTTTTTTGGTACACGAATAAAATTCGGAGAGTACGATGCAAATAAGGGGATATTACTAATAGGAAACGGAAAAGGAGATTTTACCGTTCTGAACGACATTCAAAGCGGTTTCCATATTAATGGCGAAGTAAGGGATATCGCAGAAGTAGGACTTGCATCCGGGAAAGATATCCTGATATTTGCACTAAACAATGATTCTGCCAGACTTTATGGTATTGCTGGCAATAAATAATTATGAAGCGTACTTTAATTAGTCTTATTATCTTATTTATTTATTATGGTTTCATTTCATGCCACCATAATAAAGACAAACTCTTTATTTCACTTTCTCACAAGAGAACCGGAATCAATTTCAGGAACTCGATCACGGAGAGCGAAACATTCAACGTGATGGAATACGGATATCTGTATAATGGAGGAGGCGTAGCTGTAGGTGATATTAACAATGACGGTTTACCGGATATCTTTTTTAGCGGTAATTTCGTCAAAAGCAAGCTGTATCTCAACAAAGGCAATTTAAGATTTGAAGATATCACTGATAAAGCAGAGGTTATCTGCGGAGGTACATGGAATACCGGGGTTAATATGGCTGATATCAACGGAGATGGATTTCTCGACATTTATGTCTGCAGTTCAACCGATAGCAGACCCGAACACAGGAAAAACCTGCTCTTTATCAACAACGGAGACCTCACCTTTACTGAATGTGCTGTCAAATACGGCATCGACGATCGCTCTTATTCAACGCACAGTGTTTTTTTCGATTATGATAAGGACGGAGACCTTGATCTTTTCGTTATAAATCATTCGCTTGATAAATTTGGGAAACCGAAAGTCGAACTAAAGAACGAGCATGACCCAAATTATGAGCACAGGTTGTATAAAAATACCGGGAGAATATTTGTGGATGTATCAAAAGAAACTGGAATGATCCAGAATGTACTGAATTTTGGACTTGGTGTGGCTGTTGCCGATTTCAATAACGACGACTGGCCTGATATTTATGTATGCAATGATTATTTCGAACAGGACTATTTGTACATAAACCAGAAGAACGGCTCCTTTTCTGAAGAGCTTGAAAAGTATTTCGATCACATTCCCCTTTCTTCCATGGGTACTGATGCCGCCGATTTTAATAATGACGGTTATATTGATCTGATTACACTGGATATGGACCCTGAGGATAACTATGGGAAGAAGCTAGTGGCCGGACCCGATAACTATAATAGATTTAACATTCTCAAAACTACCGGATTCTATCATCAGACAATCCGTAACATGTTGCAGATGAATAACCATGGAAATTATTTTACCGAGATTGGCCAATTAGCGGGAATTTCCAGTACCAATTGGAGCTGGTCTCCACTCTTATGTGATTTTGATAATGACGGGAATAAAGATCTATATATAAGTACCGGGTATGGGAGAAACAGCACCCATATGGATGTTATTAACTCCGCTGTTGAGCAGATAGTAAAGAAACGAACAGGGGAAGTCACTATGTCTAGAATGAGCTTTATTGAAAAAATCCCTGCCACAGTGTTGAAAAATTATATTTTCAGAAACAACGGGGATCTTACTTTTACTAATGTTACGGATACCTGGGGGGATGAAGTTCCCTCATTATCAAACGGAGCTATATATGCAGATCTTGATAATGACGGAGACATGGATATAGTGGTAAACAATATTAATGACTATGCATTTGTTTACTGGAACAACGCCAGCGAACATAAAATTAATCATTTCTTAAAAATCAAGTTCGACGGGACCGGATTAAATAAAGGCGGAATTGGGGCAAAAGTTGAGGTTACCTGTAAAGATCAGACCTATACTCAGGAATTTATGCCTTCACGGGGATACATGTCATCAATGAATCATGAGCTGATTTTTGGTGTGGGCAAGGCAACCATTATAGACTCGTTAAAGATTATCTGGCCTGATCTGCGTGAACAGGTATTAACAGCTATGGGAGTTGATCAGACTATTATTCTTCATAACAAGGACGCACAAATTGCAAAACTGAAGAGTGCTCCGATATATCAACCGCTGTTTTCTCCATTAGATAATAACAAAATCCTTGATTTTAACCATGTTGAAAATGAATATGTGGATTTCAATAAACAAATCCTTCTTCCTCATTTTCTTTCAACCCAGGGACCACATACGGCCAAAGGAGATGTAAACAATGACGGCCTGGAGGATCTGTTTTTTGGTGGCGCTAAAGAGAGTCCGGGCAAGCTTTACCTTCAGAAAAAGAACGGATCTTTTGAACTGCAGGTACAATCATGTTTTGAAACAGACAAAGGTTGTGAAGATATAGGGGCATTGTTTTTTGATGCTGACGGAGACAAAGATCTTGATCTATATGTGGTAAGCGGAGGCAATGAGTTCTCCAAAGACTCCCCTGAACTGCAGGATCGACTGTATATTAACAATGGAAAGGGACAGTTCACAAAATCTCTTGATCGCATACCTGTTATGCTGACCAGTGGTTCATGCGTTAAAGCCGGAGATATTGACAATGACGGTGATCTGGATCTCTTTGTCGGGGGAAGGCTTGTCCCGGGTGCTTACCCTCTTGCACCAAGAAGCTACATTCTTGAAAACAACGGGAAGGGCTATTTCAGAGATGTAACTG
>JBGPAF010000345.1:0-3207 GCA_041480535.1 Bacteroidia bacterium | reverse complement strand
AGTTTCCCACCAGGTGCATATCAACTTCTTCAGCGGCTTCGGCTGTAGCTGAAAACTTGAAATCAAGAATCGTGATTATCGTAACAAATGCTCCTGCAATAGAAGCAATGGCAGAAAACAGTGACTTTTTCCACTCAACAGGTTCAAATTTCTGGCTTATCTGACTTGTAAGAAGTATAGAAAAAATTATCAGTACAACTATACCACCTGCATAAAGCGTCAGCTGAACAGCAGCAAGAAACTGATAGTTCAGCATGAAATACAATCCTGCCGATGAAACCAGCACAAAAAGAAGGTAAGTTGCGGCCCTTAGTATTCTCCTGCTTGTTACCGTCAATATTGAACAGACTATAATAACAGCGGAAAAAAGAAAAAACATTATCTGGTTAGCGGTCATTATTCAACTCCTTTAATTAATTGAGAACCAGGTTGATTTAATACTTTTGTAAGAAGATCCTTGTTAAAGACAGCATGTTCAAATTTCGTAGAAAAAACAAGGGCGTGTGAAGGGCAGCTTTTCACACACAATCCGCAGAAAGTACATTTGCCCAGCCAATAAATGTGCTTATCAAGTATCTTCTTATTTTTACCGTCTTCGGTGGTAATTGTTTTAGGAACTACTTCAATGGTTCCGTTTGGACAATTTATCTGGCAGATTCCGCATCCGGTGCAATGGTGCTCGTTTTTATCATTATGAGGCATTATCAGCTCACCTTTTGAACGCTCAAACATTTCAAGATTTTTCCGGTTTTCAGGATATTTCTCTGTTACAATGGCCCCTGGTTTGAAAAAATAGGATGCTGTAACTTTCATACCTTTCAGAAGAGACCAGATAGCTAAAAATATGTCCTTCAGATAATTTATTATGCTTCTCATTCAGAGATATGTGTTTAATACTGTTTGTTTTTCCTTTTTACTTTTTAATTTTTAATTTTCAATTCTAAAAATGCCATCCCATGAGGACTATAAATGCCATAACCAATACATTGACAAGATTGATTGGCAACAGGTATTTCCATTCCAGTGTAAGCAACTGATCAATTCTCAACCGGGGGAATGTCCACTTAAATAACATTATGACCCATACTAAAAAGAAGGTTTTTCCAAGGTACCAAAAAAACGGAGGGATAAAATCCATGATCCTGTTGAATCCGTCCCAGGAACCTATATGAAACGGCATCCATCCTCCAAGGAATACCGTGGCAGCAATTGATGCCACAATGAACATATTAATAAATTCGGCGAGGTAGAAGAAGGCAAATTTCATTCCCGAATATTCAGTATGATAACCGGCAGTAAGTTCAGACTCAGCTTCAGCAAGGTCGAATGGCCCCCGATTAGTTTCCGCAGTTCCTGCAATAAGGTAAATTACAAATGCAATAAAAGCCGGGATATGTCCTTTGAAAATAAACCAGCCAGTTCTCTGGGCTTCAACTATCTCTGAAAGCTGCATTGACCCTGCCAGTATAACCATTGTTATAAGAGCAAGTCCGACAGACAGCTCATAGCTCACTATCTGGGCGCCGCTTCTCATTGCACCTATAAGTGAATATTTGCTGTTACTGGACCATCCGGCCAGAAGAACTCCAATAACGCTCATCGAGGTAACTGCAATGACATAGAAAACTCCAATATTAAAGTCTATTGCTTGCAGTCCCTTTGCGTACGGGATAGCAGCAAGAAGCATAAAATTCACAATTATAACAATGTATGGCGCCAGGTTAAACAAGAAACTGTCTGCATTTTTGATTGGAATCACCTCTTTGAAAAGAAGCTTAATCAGGTCCGCGACAGTCTGAAAGACTCCATAGGGACCAACCCTGTTCGGACCAAGTCTGTTCTGGATGAATGCACATACTTTTCGCTCGGCATACACCAGGAAAAGGCCTATAACTGCATAAAAGAGAAGGAATAGAACAGCTGCGATAACCATCTCGATTGTTACAGCCCAGAATGACGACATCGAACTTCTTAGTACTTCGTCTATTGACTTTGTGAGCGGTGAAAAATCATAAAAAACCCTCCCCCAGGGCTTCGAAGCCATTAACATATTTTGAACAGCCATTCCCAGTCGCATATATTGTTTCTTTTATATTTTTACTTTTGTCTTTTATCTTTTATTTTTCTTTTAACCCACCCCCAGCCCCTCCAGGGAGGGGAACCAAAGGATCTGCCTCGCACCCCGCACCCCGTACCCCGCACCTTTCTTCTACCTGTCTATATCCGGTATCACAAAATCGAGTGATCCGAAAATTGATACAAGGTCAGCTATCTTAAAACCTCTTACCAATTGACTGAATACAGAAAGATTACAAAAATTCGGAGTTCTGAACTTGACGCGATAAGGGTTCTTATTGCCGTCGCTGATTATAAATACGCCAAGCTCTCCACGTGGAGTCTCAACTCTCTGGTAATATTCGCCCTCAGGTAGTTTAATCACAGGTTTCATCTTTACGGCATAAGGACCTTCGGGTATGTTATCGATCAGCTGATCAATTATATTCATCGATTCCCGCATTTCCTCCATTCTGGCCAGGTATCTGTGGTATGCATCACCTTCATTATAGATGATCTCATTGAATTTTACCCTGTCGTAGGCACTGTAAGGTTCATGCTTCCTGACATCGCATGAGAAACCGGAAGCTCTGCCTGAAGGGCCTGTAACACCATATGCAATAGCATCTTTAAGCGAAAGTGGCCCAATTCCCATTGTTCGCTCATGGAAAATTACATTGCCTGTAAGAATAGCGTCATATTCGGGAAGGACTTTCCTGAAATGTTTTAAAAATTCTTTTACTTTTTTCTGAAAGTTCGGATGTAAATCATACATAACACCCCCCGGGCAATTGTAGCTGACTATCATTCTGCCGCCGGTCGTTTCTTCAAATATATCCAGCACCATTTCCCTGTCGCGTAAGCCATAGAAGTAACAGGTTTGTCCGCCGAGGTCCATTCCGTACGAAGCCCAGAAGAGTTGATGTGACTGGATACGGGTAAGCTCCGACATAATCGTACGGATCACTTTTACTCTGTCCGGAATTTCAATCTCCAGAGCCTTTTCCACTGCAAGGCAAACAGCTTCATTATTAATATGGGCAGCAAGGTAATCCATTCTGTCAGTAAGGTGAATAATCTGCGGATATGTCAGACTTTCACAGATTTTTTCAATTCCCCTGTGAATATATCCGATATGCGGCTGGACATTCT
>JBGPAF010000344.1:0-3207 GCA_041480535.1 Bacteroidia bacterium | reverse complement strand
GCATGACTACAATAATAGTCGTATATTTGGTTCTGCAGACTGATCAGAATGTATTCTTAATATTAAAATTTTCACCAGAAAGGAAAAATGCCGATGAAAAAAGAGATGCAGCTTACAAAAGCCGAGGAGCAGATAATGCAGATGCTGTGGGAAATGAAGGAGGGACTCGTAAAGGATATACGCAACCGGTTTGATGATCCCAAGCCTGCCAGGAACACCGTGTCAACAGTAGTCAGAGTCCTTGAAAGGAAAAAATATGTAGGACACAGGGCCTATGGGAATGTCCATGTTTACTATCCGCTGGTTTCAAAGATGGAGTACTCAAAGAACCAGCTTTTCAGGCTTCTCGATGGCTATTTCGATAATTCATTTCCCGCACTTGCCACATTTTTTGCCAGGGAAAAGGATCTCTCGGTCAGGGAACTTGAAGAACTCCTTGAGGATACCAAAAAAGAACTGAAAAAGAATAAAAAAAGAAAATAATGGAAACATTTGCCCTTTACCTGCTGAAATCAGTAATCTGGCTCACAGGTTTTACCCTGATATATTTCCTTTTTCTCCGAAACGAACGATTCTTCCGCCTGAAACGATATTATCTTATAGCAGGCATTCTGGTATCATTTATCTTTCCGCTTTTTACTTTCCATTACCAGGTTGAAATGCCTGCGCCTCAGGTAAATCCTGTAGGAATTACCCCTTCGGAGGCAGTGGTTACAACTGCTGTCCAGCCGATTTTACATCATAAATCCTTTGATTACAGGTATGTTCTTTTACTGTTATACCTGACTGGAATAATATTCCTGGCTTTCAGGGCTATCAAAAATATCGGGGTATTATTGAAAACCATCAACAAAACGAAAATCAATTACCGTACCCGGGCAAAGCTGGTCAGGACTCCTGAATTTTCAGGCTCCTTTTCATTCTTTAATTATGTCTTTATCAATCCTGAAGTGGATGGACAGGAGTTTGACGTAATCGTGAACCATGAGCTTGTTCATGTTAATCAGAAGCACTGGCTCGATCTTCTGCTGGTTGAGCTGCTCCGTATGGTACAGTGGGTAAATCCTTTCGTGTGGATCTATACCCGTTTCGTAAAACAAAATCACGAATATATCGCCGATGAAATGATGCTGCAGCAAACAGCCAATCCGGCGGTCTACAAGGCTGTTCTGGTTAATCAGCTTTTCGATTCGAGGGTTATAAACCTTTCAAATTCATTCAATTATTCAGTTAACAAAAAACGATTCGACATGATGAAAAAAATAGTCACTTCACCTTACAGGAAGATGAAGGTCCTTCTTGTTTTACCGGTTTTCGCAATTGTCTTTTATGCATTTGCAACACCGGAATATAAATATACTGCACCTTCTGGTAATACTGTAAATGCCAGCCAGGCAAATATCACTATTGCCAATAGTGATCAGGATCTTCAGCAGAAGAGCAAAGTGAAAATAAAAAACAGTGACGGATCAGAGGTAACGCCCCTGATTGTCGTTGACAGGGTTATCAGTGGTACAAAAATTGAAGACTTAGACCCTTCAAATATTGCATCCATGAGTGTTTTAAAAGGAGAATCTGCGATAGGGAAGTATGGCGAAAAAGGCAAGAATGGCGTTATTGAAATAACCACAAAGAACAATGCCACGGTGACGCAGACAACAGCTCCGGAAGATCAGGGAAATCAAAAAACAGTAAAAGGGACAGTATTGAAATATGACGGGCAGCCACTGGAAAACGTCAATATTATGTGCACCGGATCCCCCCAAAATGTGAATTCTGCTACAACAGGGAAGGACGGTCGCTTTGAACTAATTAATATCAGGCCTGATGCTTCGCTTTTATTCTATTGCCAGGGGTACAAAGGTCTGACTCTCAAGGCTGATTTCTCTGATGAGATGAGTGTAAAAATGGAAAAGGATCCGCAATATAAGGGTTCTGTGGTTAGAAGGCAAGGCCCGCTTGTGGTGATCGACGGTGAAATTACTGACAAGAATTATATGGATGTTTCAAAAGAGCTTGGATATAACCTGGGTATAGTTAAACAGATATTCGGGAAGGAAGCGACTGATAAATATGGTGAGAAAGGAGTAAATGGTGTTATGGAATTAACAACAAGGAAAAAAGCTCAGGAATTAGGTCTTAAACCCGAATTCTTCCCGAGGTTGGCACCTGAAGACTACCCGACTTTTCAGAACCAGAAATGGAATAGTTTCCGCGAGTGGGTAACCGATCAGGTCAAATATCCTCCGGAAGCCCAGGCACAGAAGCTTGAAGGCTGGGTTACAGTCAATTTCACCGTTGCGCTGGATGGCACTGTCAGCAATCCTGTTGCATTCGGTTCAGCTAATCCGGTTCTGAGTGGAGAAGTCATAAGGGTGATTAAAACTTCACCAAAGTGGGAACCTCCTAAGAATCCTGCTGTTGATATGCCGTTCAATTCAAGTGTAAACATAGGATTCAGGCTGCCTGACCAGATTGTGAAAGAAGAACCTTTTGTAGTTGTGGAAGAGATGCCGATGTATCCCGGGGGAGAGGGGGAACTTCTTAAATTTCTTGCTGTAAACACACAATATCCTGAAGCTGCTAAAGCTCAAAATATTGAAGGAAAAGTTATTATCCGGTTTATTGTCAATACGGAAGGAGATACAGAAGGAATGTCAGTCCTCAAAGGTGTCCATCCTCTTCTGGATGCTGAAGCTGTAAGGGTTGTTAGCATGTTATCCGGATTCAAACCGGGGATGCAGGGGGGAAAAGCTGTTCCTGTCTGGTATATGGTACCTATAACTTTTACTCTGCCGAAAACTAACCAGCCTTAATTTTTTTAGTCATACTTTACGCTCAGCCCTCCCAGAGGGGGAGAAAAATCTGTGTTTCAAAATAAATTTTGTTGAATGCAGGGAATTTTTCCCCACACTGGGGGGAATTAAAAGGGGGTTCTTCGATGGGTTGGAACTCACGAGGATGTACTTAATCCTCATCGAGGTCTGTCATCAGAAACGCTGCCCTTACTATAGGCGGGCAAGGTGAGTCGAGCCCCTTTACTGCTCTCCAGATAACCTCATTGAAATCAAAATCATTAACCCTGTCCTCAATACTGAAATCGAACGTCTCACTCAGAGCCTGCCATTTATTTTCAGCAAGGTTCTTGTCATCAAGGTTAACCTGGCATGGTTTTACATTGAACGGAGGATGATCGGGAGTGTTATT
>JBGPAF010000343.1:0-3208 GCA_041480535.1 Bacteroidia bacterium | reverse complement strand
GTAGTTCTTCTATTTTATTGTTACTCTTCATGTATTTTACCAATGCTGCAATCTGATCGGACCAGCTTGTGATCAATAGTTCTCCAAGCCTTTTATTTGGTTGTGCCACATCACTTGCATAGTGATTGGGAAAACTTGCGTACCACCAGATACCCGTATATCCAAACGGAATATTCAGCCGGTTCTGGTTTGCTCCTGACTGGCTGGTTATTGCCTGGACATCAACAAGGTCTGGTCTTATATAAGATATCATTGATGTTTCTTCTTCTCCGGCGTGTCCATCCAATTTGGCTTTTTTCAAAGATTCAATTTCTTGACTGTAATCAGGATTTGCTCCGTCCTGGAACAGAACAACTACGTAATCCTTCTGAGAGGCAAGCTGAGACTGGCAGAAATATTCCAGAAAGTTAGTACTTCCTCTATGGCCGTTTACCAGTACAATTTTTTTCAAGCCGTTCCGCGACAGCTCACTGCAGGTTTCCTCAAGCATTTTCCACATTAGTTCATTACTGTATGCAACTGTTCCCGGCTGATGCTTCGCCTCAAAAATCTGCCCTACGAAATATGGCGGGAATACAACGGCATACTCCTTTTTTGCGGCCGCAGTTGCAGCCTCTCTTGATTCAAACAGATCGGTCCCAAGCGGAAGATGCGGACCGTGTTTTTCAATAATACCGATGGGGATGATGCAGACACCGCCTGACAGTTCGACTGCTTTAGCAAACTGGGGAGACGTAAGTTCCTCCATTTTAAAAGGTATACCGGCAGGGGCCGTCTGCTGTGAAAGCAAAACAGATGCAGGTAAAATCAACATAAGGATTACAATAAGCTTTTTCATGATTGTTTTTTATTATTGTTAATACAGATTTCAATCTATCCGGGCGAGACGGTATGGTCTGATTTCAATTTTTTTCCACACTCCTGAGACCACATATGGCTCCTTTTTAATACTTTGGTCAAGAGCAGCTCTGTCAGGAAATTCATACACAATCATCGATCCGATCATTATTTCGTTTTCATCAAGGATAGCGCCTCCAAGAAGAAATTCACCTCTTTTTTTAAGTGCAGCAACATTTTCGAGATGTTCAGGACGCGCTTTCATCCTTCTTTCCAAAGCTCCCGGATCGGTTCCGTCAAAGGCAACAAGTAGAAACTGCATATTGTTTTGAGTTTTTAAAAGATACTATTTCCCAAATTTAATCAATAATCAATTGCCGTCGGTTTTAACCAACGGAATTTAAAGGTCTAATGTTCGTGGACTTTAGTCCTTCATTTTTGGGCTAAAGCCCGATTTTATTTTATTGCTTAATCCGTTGGCTGAAGCCAACGGTAATTAATCAGAAATAAGAAGCTCTGGCTGGTTAATGGCATTATTCATTGCTTATATTTGTTATGAGATTATAAGCTAAATAAACGATTCAAACAACAAGCAACCAGTAACCAACAACTAGCAACATAGGAATCAAATGTTGAACCTCAAATCAATATTTAATCCATTCCGCTTTTTTAAGGATGTTAAAAGAAAAGATCATAAGCCTGTTTTCGGTGCTCTTGATATTTTCAAATATATCGGTCCGGGATTGCTTGTAACGGTAGGTTTTACTGATCCCGGAAACTGGGCGGCAAATATTGCAACAGGATCTTTCTACGGATATACTCTCCTGTGGATAGTCACACTCTCAACACTTATGCTGATTATCCTGCAGCATAACGTTGCCCATCTGGGAATTGCAACCGGTCTTTGCCTGTCTGAAGCTGCAGCTATACATATTAAACCGGTCATATCAAAACCGATCCTCTATTTTGCAGTGCTTGCTTCTGTTTCAACATCACTGGCTGAAATTCTTGGCGGAGCAATTGCGCTTGATATGCTGTTTGATGTGCCGGTTAAAATTGGTGCTGTTCTTGTGACAATTTTCGTTTTGATAATGATCCTTACCCATTCATATAAGAAGATCGAGAAATGGATAATCGGATTTGTATCAATAATCGGACTCTCCTTTTTGTATGAAATTTTCCTTGTAGATGTTGACTGGGCCGCTGCAGGTATAGCATGGGTCAAACCATCAATACCTGAGGGGTCAATGTTACTGCTGATGAGCGTTCTTGGTGCAGTGGTAATGCCTCATAATCTGTTTCTGCATTCTGAGATCATACAGAGCCGGCAATGGAACCTGCAGGATGAGAAAATAATTAAAAACCAGCTGAAGTATGAGTTTGCAGATACATTATTGTCGATGATCATAGGGTGGGCAATAAACAGCGCTATGATAATTCTTGCAGCTGCAACATTCTTTAATAATAACATTAAAGTGGAAGAGCTCGAGCAATCCGCCAGTTTGTTAAAACCCCTGCTTGGCAACAATGCTTCAGTTGTATTTGCAATAGCACTTCTTTTTTCTGGCGTGGCTTCTTCTATCACTTCTGCAATGGCAGGCGGCTCGATAGTTTCCGGTATTTCCGGAGAACCTTATGATATAAAAGATAACCATACAAGATGGGGAGTTATTATTTCTCTTACAGGTGCCCTGATAATTATATTCTTCATCGGAGATCCCTTTAAAGGACTGATCCTGTCACAGGTATTTTTGAGCATACAGCTTCCTTTTACGATAGGCATACAGGTATATCTTACATCTTCAAAGAAAGTAATGGGAAAATATGTCAACAGCACTTTTCTTAAAGTCCTTTTATTAATTATTGCAATATTTGTGGCTTATCTTAATTTCAGGCTGTTGTTTTCGTTTATATTAAAATAAAAATATCCAAACCTGCATATATGGAGCTGAAAAAATACAAAACAGGAGTTGTTTTAAGCGGAGGAGGAGCAAGAGGATTTGCACATCTGGGTGTTTTAAAAGCACTCAACGATGCAGGTATTTATCCTGATGTGATAGCCGGAACAAGCGCCGGAGCACTTGTCGGGGTTCTTTATGCGGACGGATATACTCCGGAGGAGATCCTCAAAATAATGAACACAACAAACAAACTGCACTATATCAGGCCTACTGTGCCTCGCGAGGGACTCCTTCAGATCTCGGGTATAGAACGTATCCTTAAAGAAAATCTCAGGGCAAAAAATTTTGAAGATCTGAAAATACCTCTTTTTGTCACCGCAACGGATCTGAATAATGGAGTGGCTGAATATTTTCATTCCGGTGAATTACTGAAACCAGTAATTGCATCAGCAAGTATTCCTGTCCTTTTT
>JBGPAF010000342.1:0-3218 GCA_041480535.1 Bacteroidia bacterium | reverse complement strand
TATTCGGATACGACAGGTAAAAGGGTTTCAATTCTTACAGAATAATAACCCGACGAAGGAGAAATACTCATATTCCGTCCTGAGGCTTTGTCAACGGCAATAATTCTATATTCCAGTGAATCCCCTCCTTTAAGCAGTTCTGCTTTCACAGGAAGAGTTGCCGTAAACTCATCCAGATCACCTGATTTCAATCCATAAAATTTTGAGGACACATTGTTTACCTTATATTCTAAATAAACTGTGTCAACTCCAAGGTTGTCAGTTACATTGGCTTCAAAATGAATTGAATCGATCTTTTCAAAGAAATATTCTGCAGGCGAATGAGAGACAACTGGTTTCACCGTATCTGTTCCTATATAAACACTATAGGGATTTTTTTCCGCCAGTGAGGGAGATCTGTACAGCCTGGAAAAATCGTCGGCAACAAAGAAATAATATTCTATTTTAGTATTATATGAAGCAATTGGAATTGTCCCTGAGTAGGAATTCTTTAATGCCGCAGAGGTCATCACCAGGGTATCAGCGGTTAAAAAATCATCAGAAGAATAGACGAGGCTTACCATGTCTTTATTAAAGGCGGTATCGGAGCGGATAACTGCATTAAGTTCAACTTCAGTAAGATGTTCTTCAGTATCTTTGATCTCTCCTGGTATTATTCTCGTATTTATCCAGCCGAGATCTCCAAGGATTGACAATGTAAGCTTTCCCGGATCATGTATTGCTTCGCCATAATCAATATATGGTGTCATTAAGGCGTCAGCCTGGCTGGTTCTTAGCTCATCCAGATGAGAAACACTGGAACCAGGATCCCATGTCGACGGAGCATAGAGCCTTGCCCTGCTGCCTGATAAATATTTGACTGTAAGAGGTCCTGCAAAATAAAGCTGGCCCCCGACCAGCTGATCGTAGAGATCTTTTGAATTTTGACTGAAGAGTGTTGTATCAGTCAGTTTCTTCTCAACAAGATTTTCAACAAATTTATCATAAATGATTGGTATTGTTCCCAATCCGTATGATCCCACGGAACTTTCAGCATTCATACTGTCAAAAAAACCAAGTCCGTGACACAGTTCATGAATTACAACAGTTACCAGATCATATTTTGAGACCGGAGTATTTCCATCAGTACCCATATACCACTTGGCCGTACTATTCAGTACAAGTTCAACATCAGCTTCATTATCTTCATTGAGGCTTTTCCCGACAATTTTTTCAGCAACTGTAACAGGGTAATAAGCCATGGGATCTAACGCGTCAATTCCCCAACCTCCGGCAAATCCGGTTATCGATGAATTTCCGAGAACACCTGCAGTCGATATTGTTGTCCACGATGCTTTTATCATCATTTTAAGGTCTGACGGAAGTATCGATTCCAGAATATTTACAGCATATTCGACAGCCGCTTTGGCTTCAGCTGTAAAACCCGTATAGACAACAGTTATCGCTCCTCCTCCCTTTGAACCTGACTTCATTTTGAAAGTTTCAGGAGGAGGAATATAGATCCTGTTCACCTTGGTTCCGGCATAACAGATCCCAGTGAGTGAACGGTTTGAGATCAGTTCCTGGGACTTAAGATTAAAAAAAGGAAGAGTTAAAAGAAAGACAATAATTAAAAACCCACTTTTCTTCATGCGGTTGCCGGTCTAACAGTTGACGGCGCTCTTAAACTCATTATATCCCTGTCAAATTGATACATATTGTTTTTCCCCACAAGGTTCACTTTATCCAGAATCACTCTTACTGAAGCCTCTTCTTCAACCTGCTCAGTTACAAACCATTGCAGAAAATTATGTGTGTTGAAGTCTTTTTCTTCGAGAGTCAGTGCAACAATTTCATTTATGCTGGAAGTAACAAACTCTTCATGTTTCAGAACCTCTTTAAACAGTTCCTCAACGGTTTTATATTCAGCTCCTGGTTTCTTAAGGGCCGGAACAACAGCTTTACCTCCTCTTTCATTGACATATTTGATAAACTTCAGCATATGTATCCTTTCTTCATCAGCCTGGGCATATAACCATGAAGCCACTCCGCTGAAACCATTTGTTTCGGCCCATGATGCCATTGCCAGATAAAGGTTTGATGAATATCCTTCCCTTTCTATCTGCCTGTTGCAGATATCTTCTACTTTTTTCTTTAACATAATTGTCCGATTTAGTTTTTTATTTATAACAATTGTTTTATTCTGAATGTTCAACCTTCAGTAAATCATTAATTTTTAAAACCAGGTCATTTATTGAAAATGGTTTAGAGTAAATTGCATCAGCGCCAAGGGCTTTAGCCAGATTCAGGTAACTTGCAGGACCTGCCTTACCTCCGCCTGAAATGGCAATTACCTTAATCCCGGGTTTTATTTCCCTGATCTTCATTATTACCTTTAAGCCATCCTCATCAGGCATTATAAGATCAGTGATGACAAGATCGGTTACTCCAGGCTTAAAATGGATCAATGCTTCTTTCCCGTTTTCAGCTTCAAGAACAATATGATCTTTCCTGACAAGTGCTGTTTTGAGCATTTCCCTTAATTCTTTATCATCTTCGATAAGTAATATAACTGGCATTTGAAAGGCTTTAATTTGGTGATTGGTGATTAGTGATTAGTGATTTTAATAATGCCCGAATTTACGAATTCTTCTCCTGATTATTTCTGATTTTGGTCAACGATCAATACTCAACTTGTTTTAATCCTCAATTTCTTTTGATACCGGCAGATATATATCAAAGACCGATCCTTCATTTTCTTTGCTCGAAACAACTATTTCACCATCCATCTCGGTCACAATTCCTTTAACAACTGATAATCCCAAGCCGGTTCCCTCTCCTGCTTCCCTGGTTGTAAAAAACGGATCAAAGATCCTTCGTATCAGAGAGCCATCCATTCCGTATCCGGTATCTTTAAACGTTACAATAACATAATTATCGGCAACGATATCTCTCTTAATCAAAGACTTAACCTTATCGCTATCGAGTACCTTTACTCCTGCATATAATGTTCCACCCAACTCTTCCATAGAATGCACAGCATTAGTAATGAGATTGAGAAACATCCTGAATAATTGCGTTGAATCTGCATGTACAGAGATGCTCATTCCTGGAATATCTGAGCTTATTTTTATATTTGAAGGTAATGCAGGCTTTATAAAATCCAAAGTCTCTTCGAGTATCTCAATTATATTGACAGAGGTTTTCTCCTGATCTGAGTGCTTTCTGAAATCAAGTAT
>JBGPAF010000341.1:0-3226 GCA_041480535.1 Bacteroidia bacterium | reverse complement strand
GGAGGAACTGAACATTTTGCAAATTTCCTCGATGCAATCCGTTCGGGAAAGGATGAAACACTCAACTGCCAGATCAAAGAGGGACACTATTCATCCGCTCTTCCTCTTCTCGCAAATATTTCCTACCGAATTGGAAGGGAACTGACATTTGACGGCGCGAAGGAGAAATTTGTAAAGGACAAGGCCGCTGATGCCATGCTGACGAGAAAATACAGGAAACCATATGTAGTTCCTGAAGTGGTTTGATATTTATGAAGATTTTTACCACGGAATGACACGGAGTTTGCACGTAGTTTCACTGTTTTAAACTCCGTGTGACTCCGTTTAACTCTGTGTAACTCCGTGGTTAATGGATTTATTAATAGAATATCATGTCAATAAAAAACAAAATCAAACGCCGCACTTTTATTAAAACTGCAGCAGCAGGAAGCCTTGGCATTGGCTTATCCGTTAAATCCTCAGGCTTCGCAAAAACCCCGGATATCCAGAATAAGAAAGTAGGGATAATCGGTTTGGATACTTCACACAGTGTGGCTTTTACGCAAGCACTTAATGATCCTTCTGCCGGCCCGGAATTCGGTGGTTACAAAGTAGTTGCAGCCTATCCTAAAGGGAGCAATGACATCAAATCTAGTGTTGACAGGATCCCGGGATATACAGAGGACGTAAAAAAGCTTGGAGTTGAGATCACAGATTCAATAGAAGATCTTTGCATTTATGGCAGCTGCCTTCGAAAGTAAAAAACTGAATGGAGCTCCGGTTCTTCTGGAAAGTATTTTAAGGGAAGCCGAACAGGAAGCCGTACCCAAAATAGGTACTTTTAACTAGTAAACATATAAGGATCATGAAATTACCCCGGGTTTTTACAATTTTTCCTGCTTTGCTTATTGTATTGCCGTTTTTCAGTGTTGCAAGGAACGATGCGCAGACTGCAAAGAAGCCAAAGGTAGAATTCAAAGTCAATGATTCAGAGCATAAAATTGATGTTTTGATCGGAGGCCGGGTAGTTACATCATATTGCTGGCCCGATAATGTTTATAAACCTGTTCTCTATCCGTTAAATACGCTTAACGGAACTGAAGTAACCCGCGGATTCCCATTAAAGCCGAGAGAGGGGGAGCGAAATGATCATCTGCACCAGGTGGGAGCCTGGCTCAATTACGGCAGTGTAAATGGATTCGATTTCTGGGGAAATGGTTCAACAGGTAATAAAAGTGAAAACGGCGGTGTCATTAAATATCTGGGTATTGAACAGGTGAAAGAAGGTGATGGGGAAGGAGTATTGGCTGTTAAAGCAAGCTGGCAGGATCCTTCAGGAAAAGAACTGCTTGAAGAAAACACGGAATATCATTTTATTGCAGATGTAAGTTATTATTGTATCGACAGGATCACTACGCTTAAGGCTAAGGATCAGGATGTTGTAATGAAAGATACCAAGGAGGGAATGTTTGCCATTCGTGTCGCCCGCCAGCTGGAACTGCCTTCAAAAGATGATGTTCTGCTGCTTGATGCTGAAGGAAAACCGGGAACCGAAAAGGCTCTGCTGAACAAAGGAGTCACTGGTAATTACAGGAGCAGCGAAGGAATAACCGGTGAGGCTGTATGGGGTACAAAGGCAAAATGGATGGATCTGTATGGGAATATCGGAGATGAGAAAATCTCAATTATTATCTGTGATCATCCGGAAAACCCATCGTATCCGACGTACTGGCACGCAAGAGGATATGGTTTATTTTCTGCTAATCCGCTGGGAGGCAATGACTTTACAAATGGGAAAGAAGTTGTTAATTTTTCAGTGACTGCCGGCAAGCAGGTTACTTTCAGATACAGGACTATCATCACATCAGGATTTCATATGAATGATGAAGAGATCAACAATCTGGCAAACGACTTTGCAGGAAGATATTCTTGCCAATGCCCTGCACTATTCTGATATTGTTACAAACGGGGAAAGAGTGAAGAGTGTTGTTGTCAGCAACGGAAGCAGAATTGAAATAAATCTTAAGTGAAGTGAGCTTTCAGCTGTCAGCTATCAGCTATCAGCTATCAGCCGTCGGCTGTTAGCA
Source organism: Bacteroidia bacterium (assembly GCA_041480535.1). Classification (GTDB taxonomy): domain Bacteria; phylum Bacteroidota; class Bacteroidia; order Bacteroidales; family VadinHA17; genus LD21. The sequence continues at coordinate 1,160 of JBGPAF010000341.1, read as the reverse complement.
TTCTTTATGCGCCTCTAAGCCTCTTAAGCTCATTGAAATGTGTCATTGACATTTTCTCCCGTGCTTCTCTTGACGCTTTCCGGTAGGCTTCGAATTCCTTTTTAAGTTCTTCAGACTCTTTTCTGGTATGTACTGTTACCGTACGATTTCTCTTATATGCCAGGAATCCGATTATCAGTATACCAGCCAAAGCAGCAATTATGGTCCACACAACAGCATTATAGGCTACCTTATTGATTTCGATGCCTAATAACCGGATGCAGTTTTTTGTTTTTGTCATTTTATCAAGATCAGCCTTTACGGTCTCAAGAGAGGAATTTAATGAATCGATGTTAAGATTAAGTTCACTTGCATTTTTCTTCAAACTGTTGATTTCAGCTTTAGTAGCTTTGAGTGAATCAAGAGCATTTCCTTTTATTTTCTGGAACATATCCTCCCTTATCGCACGATAATCTTCGTAAATCCTGGTTTTTTCCTGGAGATAATCCATCTGCTCCTTAAGTGATCCTGTTACCAGCATTTCCGGCATTGTTGTCTGGCTGTTTCCCATGAAAGGGAACATTAAAATCACGACAAATGCCAATGCAAATCTGGTGTCGGCAAAATCCATTTTTCCCATTAATAGTCAGGTTTAAGTTCTATAACTCCCGTGTTCCTGATAAACGCCAATAATGCATAATTATTATATTCTCAGGATTTGCCTGAAAGCTCTGAGACATGCGTATTGATGGGAAAAAGATCTGAAGATTCTGATAATCTAAATTAAAAAAATGGTAGTTTTACTTTGTTAATTTATTTATCTGAAATCGCAATACTCTTTTCATAAATAATATTTTCTGCATGAAGAATTCAAAAATTTCCAGGCGCAGATTTTTAGGCACTGCTGCTGCTGCAACAGTATTAAGCAGTATGCCTTTCAATATTTCCTTTGCATCAGATTCAAAGGGCAAAAAACCCGGATCAAAAGTCGGAGGTGTTCAGCTAGGTGTAACAACCTACAGTTATGGCAGCGTGCCTCACAAAGTGGATGATGTTATTCAATATCTGCTTTATGCCGGAGTTAATTCAATTGAGCTCAGGAATGTCGCTGAAGAGGATCTGGGTATTCCTCAGGTACCAGGGCCTGAACTTGGAGTGGAATTAACTGAAAAGGACAGGGC
>JBGPAF010000340.1:0-3242 GCA_041480535.1 Bacteroidia bacterium | reverse complement strand
TGCTGTTACACTTGTGGCAGCTGTAAACTGCTTTGCCTGTTCAAATGCATTTTGTCCTGTAGATCCGTCAAGTACAAGCAGTACCTCATGAGGAGCTTCAGGTATGATTTTTTCCATGACGCGTTTTATTTTAGACAGTTCCGTCATCAGGTTTACTTTATTATGCAACCGTCCTGCAGTATCTATAATAACAACGTCATAGTTGCCTGCAACCCCGGATTTGACCGTGTCGTAAGCAACTGAAGCCGGATCAGATCCCATTTTCTGTTTAACAATCGGTACCCCTGCCCTTTCGGACCAGATCTGTAACTGCTCGATAGCTGCAGCCCGGAACGTATCGGCAGCTCCAAGAAGGACTTTTTTGCCTGCATTTTTATACTGGTAGGCAATCTTGGCAATAGTCGTTGTCTTACCCGATCCATTGACTCCTACCACCATAATTACGTAAGGAGATGCGGGAAGAGAGGAATCAAAGTTAAATTCCGGACCTGAAGTATTTTTTTCAAGAAGTGAAACGATCTCTTCCTTGAGTATTGTATTAAGTTCGCTTGTATTCAGATATTTGTCTCTGGCAACTCTTGCTTCGATCTGTTCAATTATCCGGAGTGTGGTTGTTACTCCTACATCGGACGATACCAATACTTCTTCAAGATTATCTAGTACCTCATCATCTACTTTCGATTTACCGATTACGGCACGGGATAGTTTTGAGAAAACATTCTCTTTTGTTTTTTCAAGACCTTTGTTGAGAACCTCTTTTTTTTCTTTGCTGCCGAAACCAAACCAACCCATGAAGGATATAATTTATTGAATAACAAATATAAAAAAAGCTTTCTTCAGACAGGAAGAAAGCCCTTAATATCTTATTTAAGCTGAACAGTTATTTCTTAGCGAAGAACTCTTTGATATGGTCATTATGAACGATCTCTTCCTTGAACTGATATGCACCTGATTTGTCTGATTTCGTCATTTTAATGCACTTGGTAAAAACTTTACCGCTTCCTGTTTTAAGTGATGCAACTACTTTCTTTGCCATTGCGTTGAATGTTTACTTTATTTCTCTGTGTAATGTATGTTTCTTCAGTATTGGATTATATTTCATACGTTCCATACGGTCAGGTGTATTCTTCCTGTTTTTTGTCGTAATATACCTCGACATTCCAGGCAGACCGCTTTCCTTATGTTCAGTGCATTCCAGAATAACCTGCTGCCTGTTACCTTTTGCCTTCTTTGCCATTTCCTGATCTTATTTAATAGTTCAAAATGTAACCTTTTTCTTTTGCTTCTTTCAGAACCGTGGTAAGTCCCTTCTTATTTATAAGACGCATACCAGAAGTTGAAATTTTAAGGGAAATCCATCTCTCCTCTTCCGGGAGATAGTACCTTTTAACAAAAAGGTTAGGATAAAATCTCCTTTTTGTTCTTCTCTTTGAATGCGAAACATTGTTTCCCACAATCGCTTTCTTCCCCGTAACCTGACAAATCTTTGACATTGATGTGCTTTTTACTTCTAAACTAACCTCTGTCCTTAAAAATCGAAGCGCAAAATACGTGATTTTTATCTGATTAACCAAATATTTATGTCAAATTTTTTCAACATGAGCCTGAATCGTGCATTATCCTCTGATAATCTGCTTTCTAAGAAGGTTAAGTGCAACTATTGAGAATCGTAAGATATTAGCAGTCCGTTCGGTTGTGAAAGTGTGTTTTTCTGCAACTGTTCCCGATCCTGATGCAACTGCTATCCAGAGTGTACCGACAGGCTTTTCTTCAGTTCCTCCGTCAGGCCCGGCGATCCCTGATGTTGCCACAGAATAATCAGTTTTCATCAGTTTCCTGGCTCCTTCTGCCATGAGTCTCACGACATTCTCGCTTACTGCACCTTCTTTTTCAATTATCTTCCCGTTTACTCCCAGCACCTGAGTCTTGATTTCATTGGCATAAGCAATCACAGAACCCGTGAAATATTGTGAACTTCCGGGGACACTTGTAATCATGTGTGCAATATTTCCACCTGTACAGCTTTCTGCAGTACAAAGTGTTTTTTTCTTTTCTCTCAGGAGTTTTCCAATCACCATTTCAAGCGATTCTTCATTTTCGCCGTATATAAGTTCAGGGATGATTGAATAAAGCTTTTTTACCTGCTCTTCAATCGCTTCTGAAATTTGCAGGCGATCATTCCCGGTTCCAGTCAGTCTGAGTTTGATAATTCCTGAAGAAGGAAGGTATGCAAGTTTAACAGAATCTGGCAGACCGGCTTCAAAGCTGGTAAGGATCTCAGCAAGCCGGGCCTCCGGAGTTCCATATGTCATAATATTCCGGTGAATTATAGTCTGTGTTGTAAATCGTTTTTTTAATGCCGGCAAAACATGCTGATTCATAATATGTTTCATTTCAGACGGAACACCAGGCATTGAAATAAAAATTGTCCCATCCTTTTCAAACCACATCCCCGGTGCAGTTCCGGCGGCATTTGTCAGTACAGTGCATGATTCAGGAACTTCTGCCTGCCTCCTGTTGTTTTCGTTCATCGGGAAATTCCTCCTGCTCATCATATCTTCCACCATTGCAAGGACTTCGGTGTTCATTACAAGTCTGGTGTTAAAGAATTCACAAAGAGTCTGTTTGGTTATATCATCGCTTGTCGGCCCAAGTCCGCCGGTTATAATAACAACGTCAGATTCTCCTGCAGTCTCCGACAATACCTTCTGAATGTCAGATCTCCTGTCATGAACGGAAGTTTTCCTGTGAACATCAAATCCTGCCAGGCTAAGTTCAGCTCCGATCCAGGCTGAGTTGGTATCGATTGTCTGGCCTATCAGGAGTTCATCGCCGATTGTTATAATCTCAGCTTTCATTGTTTCAAAAAATTGGCTCCAAAGTTAGCTAAAATTGAGAAAAAAAAAGACCTGCCTTAGTACTGTTATACTCGGACTTTGGCGGGAAAGATCCTTGATGCTGACAAGGATGGCAAGCTCAGGATTATGCCTAAAGAGAAGATAAAAGTGTACATAGGCCGGTCTCCTGACTGGCTGGACTGTTTTATCATGCGCATGTTCTGGGAGACAATGCCCGTAAGAAAGCCTGGGATGAGTATTCAGGAACTTTCAGAATCAGGTTTTTTGCCATGAAATACTCGGTTTGTCTTGCATTGCAAACTGAGAAGAGGGGGCTTAGTCTTTAAGATGAAAGCCCTTTCTGTTTTATGGTTCGAGTGTAACTTAATCTGTTCCTTATTCAAC
>JBGPAF010000339.1:0-3255 GCA_041480535.1 Bacteroidia bacterium | reverse complement strand
CTTTAAAAAACATCCCCCTTGCCCCCTTCGAAGGGGGAATTGCGTTCTGCCCCTCGCCCTGAGCCCTGTGCCTGAGCCGTTATATCGTCACACCGTCATGCCTTCATACCGTAACACCTTCACCATATCCGCTGCAACCCTCTCCGATGCTCCAGCGGGGCCGAGAATTTTCCTTACTTTTTCATAATCATTCAGCATTTTGTCCCTCTTTGAACCACCGGGCAAAATAGCTTTCAGTTCAGATACAAGGTTCTTTTCATTCAAAGAATACTGAACCAGCTCCGTTACTGCTTCATAACCTGCTATCAGGTTAACAAGTGAAATGTATTTCACCTTTATCACTATCCAGGCTATTAACATTGAAAAGAAATCCCCTTTGAAACAAACTACCTGGGGTATATGGAACAATGCTGATTCAAGTGTGGCAGTTCCTGATTTGACAAGCGCTGCCTCAGAGATATATAATATATCGTACGTTTTGTCTTTTACAAGCCTTACAGGATTATTGCCGATGATTCTGCGATACAGGTCTTCCGGAAGATTCTTTACACCTGCAAGGACAAACTGGTAATCGGGAAAATGATGAACTGCCCTGATCATCTCCGGAAGGATCTGTCTGACTTCACTTTTTCTGCTTCCTGCCAGCAGGGCAATAACAGGCTTGTTTCCGAGGCCAAGGGATTTACGTATTTCATCCTTCCCTGCGAATGCTGCCAGTTTCTTTTCAGTTTCATCGAGCAGCGGATTTCCGCGGTATTCAACTTCAATACCATGCTTTTTATAAAAACCGACCTCAAACGGGAAAATAATATACATCCTGTCCACATACTTTCTGACCCTTTCGACCCTTACTTCCTTCCAGGCCCAAAGCTTCGGGGAGATATAATAAAAGACCCTGAAGCCCGATTTTTTTGCAAATTCCGCAATACGAAAATTAAAACCAGGATAATCAATGAGTATAACTACATCAGGCCCGAATTCCGTTATCTGCTGTTTGCAAAGTGCAAGATTCCTTCTGATTACTCCTAGGTTTTTTGCTACATCAACAAATCCCATGAAGGCTGTTTTCCTGTAATGCATCAGAAGCAGAGCTCCGGCAGATTCCATCATATCGCCGCCCCAGCACTTTATTTCAGCCTGTGGATCACATTTGATAAGTTCCCTGACAAGATTTGATCCATGAAGATCGCCGGATTGTTCGCCTGCAATAATGAAATACTTCATAACAGAAATTTTACGGCGAAGACCAGCACTGCCCAGAAAATTGTAATTCCAAGAACACCCCTGGTGGCACGCAGCATATCCAGACGATTAAATATCAGAAACAGGAAAATATTTGGAAAGACACACAGAGAAATTATATGAGTCAAAATATCGGCAGCTACTACCTTCTGGAAATATCCCACCAGACTTCTGTTCCCGGTGGAAAAAAGGTAAACAACCAAAGCGATAAGGATCGGTATGATGAAGCCTGCGGCAGCACCCAGGTAATCCTTATCATATTTTTCAGTAATGGTCATATAATGAACCGTTCCTTAAGTTTATCAACATACCAGTGAGCTGTCATATCAACAGAAACAGGGACCACTGAAACAAAACCGTTTGCCAGGGCCCATTCGTCAGTGTCAATTGCTTCCGGTTCATGATTCTGAAACATCCCTGTAAGCCAGTAATATGTTTTGCCCATCGGATCCTTTCTTTTTTCAAATTCTTCCTTCCAGTTTCCTTTTGCCTGACGGCAAATCATGATCCCCTTTATTTCATTCTCCGGGAAAGATGGTACATTGACATTAAGACAGACCCCGGAGGGAAGATGTTCTGCTTCGAGTTTTTGCATCACTATCCTGATGTATTTCTTGCATACCGAAAAATCAGCATTGCGCGAAAAATCGTTTAGTGAAAAACCGACTGAATCAATGCCATAAAGACACCCCTCGAGTGCAGCTGCCATTGTCCCTGAGTAAAGAACGCTTACTGATGCGTTTGCTCCATGATTTATTCCTGAAACAACCCAGTCTGGTTTCCTTTCAAGCAACTGATTTACACCCAGTTTAATGCTATCTGTAGGAGTTCCGTTACAGGTATATACCCTCCGGCGTTCGGTCTCCTCAAGCAATTTGACCCTGAGAGGTGTTTTAACAGTAAGAGCCTGCGACATTCCCGACATGCTCTCAGGGGTTGAAACCAGTACTACTTTTCCAAATTCTTCCATCACTTCAATCAGGGTTTTTAATCCTGAAGCGTACAATCCATCATCGTTCGTGATCAATATCAGCCTGTCGTTCTGTTCCAGGGTCATAAATTTAGTGTTTGAGCTACAAAGATAGATAAATACCCTTTCGCTGAGATAAATTGTTTACTTTTGCAATCTTGATATTTTATTTTAAGTACCAATATGAAAATTTCATATAACTGGATCAAAGATTACCTTAAAATAGACCTCGATCCGCAAAAGCTGTCTGAGATACTTACGGGAATAGGACTTGAAGTTGAAGGAGTGGAAGAATGGGAATCAGTTAAAGGCGGACTGAAAGGAGTTGTAATCGGAGAAGTACTGACCTGTAAAAAACATCCTGATGCTGACAAGCTTTCTATAACGACTGTAAATATCGGAACGTCTGAACCGCTCCACATAGTCTGCGGTGCTCCCAATGTAGCTGCGGGTCAGAAAGTTCCTGTTGCCACTGCCGGTACTATGATTTTCAAGGGAGAGCAAAGCTTCGAGATTAAAAAATCAAAGATAAGAGGAGAACTATCCGAGGGAATGATATGTGCTGAAGATGAACTGGGGCTCGGTACCGGACACGAGGGCATTATGGTTCTTGACAGCAGTGCAAAGCCCGGGGTTACCGCAAGCGAATATTTTGGTGTAATAAAGGATACTGTATATGAAATCGGGCTTACACCCAACAGGATAGACAGCGGTTCTCATTTCGGCGTTGCACGCGATCTGGCAGCTTACCTTAACCTGAACACCGGAAACGGATATAAAGCAGTAAGGCCTTCGGTCGACAATTTCAAACCTGACAATAACAGTAAAAGCTTTGAAGTGGTTGTTGAAAATACAGTTGATTGTCCAAGGTACACCGGGATTACTATCAGTGATGTACATATAGCTGAATCGCCTGAGTGGCTGAAGACAAAATTAAGGTCAATAGGGCTTAGTCCAATTAGCAATGTTGTGGATATTACAAATTTCATCCAGCATGAAATAGGTCAGCCGCTGCATGCTTTTGATGCTGATATGATTAAAGG
>JBGPAF010000338.1:0-3255 GCA_041480535.1 Bacteroidia bacterium | reverse complement strand
TTCCTCTTTTCTATGTCAACGAGCGCACGTTTTCCACACGAGTCATGAGTTACCTGATGTCCGTCCTGGGCATGTCTGCAACAGTAGGGGCATTCATCCTGCCGGGATTAAGCGATCGGATCGGCCGCAAGCCGATCATGATATTTGGCGCTTTGACCGGCGTGATTGTGCCGTTGGCTGCCATGTTTTGGAGCGGCTCGCTTTGGATCCTGGGAGTTTTGCTGTTCATAGGCTGGCTGGCCAACGGAGTGTCTCCGCTCATGATGGCAACTATTCCATCTGATAAGACTGTGGTGGTTTACTGCGGAACAGGACATAACTCGGGATTTGCCACTGCATACCTGAGGCTTTTTGGTTACGATGCAAGAACATTAAGGTATGGGAACAACAGCTTTATGTATGATAAGATGGTGAAACAGAAAAGCGCATTGTCATGGCTGCCCTTCTCACTTTCTGAATCCAATGATTTTCAGGTGGTAAAATAAGTTACAGGGTACAATGATCCTGAAATTCCGGCCTTGAAGTATCAGGCCGGAATTTTTTTTTACAGCCTTAGTTACCCTGTTCCTTTGAAAAAATATAAATATTCTTCAGTCCCATTTCACTGAGAACCATCCATATCTTTGCAGATACTGAACTTTCGTCAGAAAACAGAATAACAGGACCTTTATTCCGGCGCAGGATATCGAGGTTTGCTTTTTCGAGTATCGATTCAGGATCCATTCTCAGTGTAATATTCTGAAACTTTTTACTGACAGTTAGGTCATTCCCAAAGGCAATCATCAGTTTTTCCCCGTCAAGTGCCTCAACCTGATCTTCAGTAAGGATGTTTGAGCCGAGTGCTGATGGTTCTGCCCATTTTACGGCATCATATCTGAAATTTTTCTGATTGAAAGTTCTTATAAGAACCAATAAGACCACCAGTAAAAATATTGAAATAACAAGCCAGTTTTGTTTTATAAATTTCATAGGATTTTCAGATAATTTATTTTATTACTCACATCCGCCGTCAAGCTTTTTTGCCGAAAATCTTTTCGATTCCAAAAATCGGGTTTTCAGACTATCTGGAAGAGTATTCAGCTCAGTGAACATTTCTCCGGCATGTCTTCTTGTTTCGAATAAAGCATTTTCTCTTGCAGTGATCCTGTCGCCTGAGAACTTCGTTTCAATTATAGTCCTTATCCATTCTGAAACACCGCCTTCCATTATATAAGTGTTCTCATATCCAAGTCCCCTGGCATAAACAAGTGCATAAGATGACTCAATTACACCGTTTGAGAAAAATATGTTCTTTATGTTTTTATTGTTAAGAAAGATTTCAGGATCTTTCTTTATAAAGTCAGGGTAGGGGATATTGACAGCTCCCGGGATAGTCAGTTTTTTTGATTCTTCAGATGATCTCAGATCTATCAGTTGAACCGTACTATCTTCCCTGACAATAAACTCTGCAATCTGATCAACTGTAAATGAAGCCTCTTTATCAAGAACTTCTGAAAGGAGCCTGCCAGGTTTTACAGTAAAAGAACGGTTTGCCGAAAGCGGTAATAATGCAAGCAGCATACCAAGCAGAAGTAGCAGTAATGAAAATTTTCTTCTTGTCTCCATAGCTGATAATTAAAGGTCGTTGGTTATTTCAGGACGGGCAAATTTCTTTTCGGCTAATTCAGCAATCCAGAACATAACTGCAGCCGCAGCAATCATAAGAAGTGTAAAGAATCCTGGAGAGAGACCAAGTGATTCGTTGATCTTAACCGGGCCTCTGAAGTGGGCATTGGCCATATTCTGAATAAGAGGATAAGTTTCAGCAAAGAGAAAAGCGCCTGCCAGTCCCCCCGCAACAAAAACAATGGCATCAACCTTGCCGATTGATAAGGCACAAAGACCTGTGCCCGGACAAAATCCGCCCATAATAAAACCTGCACCCATTATTATACCTCCAACAATTGCTGCAGTTACATAAAACTCATTGACATATACCTGATTAAGATTCAGTAATCCCAGGTAACTCATGAGCTGTGATCCTATCAGGGCAACTATAGCAGCTGTAAAAAAGACTTTGAGTACAGTAGTGTCGTACCCATAAAACATCCCGGCCAGTTTTCGGCTCGAAGAAAAACCAGCCTGTTCAAGGGCAAATCCAAAACCTGTCCCGATCAGGAAAGCAGTTAACATATTGAGCCATTCCGGGAAAGCAAAATATGATGAAAGTGGTCCCATGATTATTGTCTTTTAGTCTTGCAGTCGTGCAGTCATGCAGTCATGCGGTTTTTATATCCAGTTTTTTCTGAAGAACCATGCAAAAAAGTAAGCAGATCCGAAGATTGCAATCATAGTCACGAATCCTGCCAAAGAGAGAACAGCCATACCGGATAATGCAGCTCCGCTTGTACATCCTCTTGCCAGCTGACCACCGTAGACAAATAGTACGCCGCCAATGAATGAAAAGATCAGCCTGCGGGAAACAGATATTTTCGCGGATTTTTCAACTTTCAGCTTTAATCTTCCTGAAACAGCACCTGAAATAAAACCTCCAGCAACTATTCCGAATATCTCGAGTACCAGCCAGTTTGTCATCGGTTTTTTGCCCTCATCAAAATACTTAGAATAATAAATTGAATTTTCGGCATGAGGCCTATCGACAGCGCCTACAATTGAAACAACGCAGTATTTAATTCCACCGCTTGCCCCCAGACCCCGGCCGGAAATATACATGGATGCAAGCAATACAATCCCAAGCAGTGTTCCTGCCATATAAGGATTCATATATCTCTTTCTCCTCATTATAAATTCTGTTAAAAATAATTAGTATGAAGAACAAAAATAGCAAAATGTATTACATTCCAAAATCTGAATTGAATAATGCCCCGCACCGGGCCTAGCGTAAAGAAATAGCCCGGTAGGCTATTTTAGCGAAGGTGCCAGCCTGCAGGGCGGGACCCCGCACCATTCTTCAATTTATGTTATCTTAGCATCATAAAATCAAATCCAGATGCCCAGATTCAAATTGACCATCGAGTATGATGGCACGCGCTATTCCGGTTGGCAGATGCAAAAAGGAGGAAAATCAATTCAGGGTGAAATCATTGATGCCTGCAGGGAGTTATTCGGAAGTGAGACTATTGATCTGTACGGAGCCGGAAGAACGGATAGCGGTGTTCATGCAACAGGCCAGGTGGCCCATCTCGATGTTCAGACTGACCTGCCTCTCCTAAGGATCAGGTATGGAATTAACGACAGGCTTCCACCTGATATATG
>JBGPAF010000337.1:0-3257 GCA_041480535.1 Bacteroidia bacterium | reverse complement strand
GATCACGCTGATTATCCCAGATCTGCTTTAAATCTGCGTCAATCTGCGAAATCTGCGGGAAATTCTTACACCTTTTTCAACTTTGCAAATCTGAGTAACAGCTTCTTTTTTCCGTCTTTTTCAAATTCAACGGTGGCAGTTGTATTCGGCGGTTCCCCTTCAATGCTGATAATGGTTCCAGTGCCAAATCTTTCATGCTGAACGGCATCTCCTTCTAAAAATTCTCCGGGATCACTGCCGTTGATTGATGTAACGGAAGCTTTTACGGCATAAGTGACTTTTCTATATTTGCCAGGAACAGCATATTTATGAGGCTCTTCCCTGAATGACTGTGGCTTGTCTGAGATGCTTTTTCCTGAAGAAAATGGTTTTCCACCAGTCTGCGGATAGTCGAGAAACTCCTGATCCATCTCCCTGATAAACCTGCTTGGTCCGCTTCTTTCGAGGTTTCCCCACTTATACCTGTTAAGGGCATAGCTCAGGGTTGCCATCTTACCAGCGCGTGTAACCGCAACATAAAACAACCGCCTCTCCTCCTCAAGCTCTTTTGGATTACCGGCCGACATTGGCGACGGGAAAAGTGTGTCTTCCATTCCGGCAATATAAACATGCTTGAATTCCAGCCCCTTGGCCGAGTGCATTGTCATAAGGGTCACTTTATCCCTGTCCTCTTCCTTATCGTTATCCTGGTCAGTAAGCAATGCCACATTTGCCATATAAGCCTCTAATATTGCAGGCTCTCCGTTGGTTTCAGCTGACTCCGTGAAAATCTTAATCCCGTTAAGCAGTTCTTCAAGGTTTTCATACCTGCTTACCTCCTCGGGTGATTTTCCCTCCCTGAGCTCTTTCATGATCCCGGATCCCATTGCAATCTCTCTTGCTTTTGTATAAGCATCCGCTTCCGCTGAATTCATTCTGAATGTCTTGATAAGATCGCTGTATGCTGTTATTTTATTAACAGTACCTGAATTAAATAATTTAGCATGTTCTGAAATTTCAGTCATTATCTTCCAGGCAGTGACATTATTTTGCTGGGCCAGTTCAAGTACTTTCTGGACCGAAGTGTCTCCAATTCCTCTTTTTGGATAGTTTATGGTTCTTTTTAAAGCCTCTTCATCTTCAGGATTGATAACCATTCTGAAGTATGCAAGGATATCTTTTATCTCTTTCCGTTCATAGAATGAAAGACCCCCATAAATCTTATAAGGAATGTTCTTTTTGCGAAGGGTTTCCTCGAATATTCTCGACTGGGCATTTGTCCTGTAAAGGATAGCAAAATCTGACCAGTTCAGCTGCCGTGAATATCTCTTGTCGAAAATATCTGATGAAATATTGAATCCTTCCTCAGAATCGGTAAGCGCCTGCATCACCTGGATCCTCTCACCCGGTTCATTCTTTGAATATACTTTTTTATGGATCTGTCCCTGATTGTTTGCAATTATGGCATTTGCTGCGTTTACAATGGTTTGCGTCGACCTGTAATTCTGTTCAAGCTTAAAAAGCTGATAATCGGTATAGTCGTTTTTGAATTCAAGGATGTTCTCAATTCTTGCACCTCTGAATGAGTAAATGCTCTGGGCATCGTCACCTACGACACAAATATTTTTATGTGCTGCAGCCAGCTTTTTAATAATAAGATACTGGGAATAGTTTGTATCCTGGTATTCATCAACAAGGACATAAAGGAATTTTTCCTGGTAGGCTGCAAGAACATCAGGAAAGTCCCGGAAGAGAATATTAATATTCAGAAGCAGATCGTCAAAATCCATTGCATTGGCCTTGAAGCACCTGGTTGAGTATGTCCTGTAAATATCTGAAAGCAAAAGCATCCGGCTCGATTTGTCATATTCATGCATTACAGGATCGGAAGCGTACAAGCTGGCTGTTATAAGATTATTTTTTGATGCGGATATTCTGGAAGTTATTGCTCCTGGCTTATAGACATTATCATCCAGATTCAGCTCTTTTATGATTGTCCTGACAAGGCTTTTCGAATCGGAGGCATCATAAATTGTGAAATTTGATTTATACCCGAGTCTTGAACCTTCAATTCTAAGAATCTTCGCAAAAATTGAGTGAAATGTGCCCATCCAGAGATACCTGGCAACCTCAGGATCGACAATCCGGGAGATCCTCTCCTTCATCTCCCTTGCGGCTTTGTTTGTAAAGGTAAGAGCGAGAATATTCCAGGCCGGAATACCTTTTTGAAGAAGATGGACTATGCGGTAGGTCAATACCCTGGTCTTGCCTGAACCCGCGCCGGCAATAACCAGAGCCGGACCTTCAGTATTAATAACTGCCTGCTGCTGAGCTTCGTTCAGGTCGTTTAGATAATTATGAGTCATCAAATAATTAGTTACAGCTTAACCGGGTGTGGCAAAATTAATAAATACTATCTGCGGAAAACAATTTGTTAAAAAGTTAAAATAAAATTTTATCAACATATCGCAGTGATATTTTTTTACCACAAAGGGGTACAAAGGTATTCACGAAGTCTCACAAAGGAAGCCCCTTCGTGCAACTTTGTGATGTACTTTGTGTTCCTTTGTGGTTAAAAAGCGAGATTTTATTAAACTTGCAAAGTATTATACCAATAGAGTTCTCACTTTCGTTATTATTACAAACTTCAAATTGCCAGTGCGTTTTGCTTTTCTCATTTCAGCCTTATTATTACCTGTAACCATCATGGGGCAGCTTACGGCTCCCGGAATGAATGCTGTGAGACATACCTCATATCCTTCTTCACCCGGGACGAAGGATCCTGTTTTTATTTTCTGCAATTCATCAGGCACAGTAAAAGGGAATCTAAACGCCGTCAGTCCTGGCGGTACAGGCCCATTTACATTCTCATGGTATAAATGGAGCAACGCGACAAAGGGATTCACACAGTTAATAAGGACCGAAACCGGGCTTTTGAGCTCTGCTATTGGCAATCTTGACGAAGGCGGATACCGGGTAAATATAAGCAACGGATCGGGTTACAGCACAAATCTTACAGGATGGATATTTATAGACAGGCCATATGCGCTTGCAAAGCTTCAGAACAGGACCTGCGATTATGTTGCGTTAAACGGTACCGCAGCTGTTGATACATTCTTTTACAGTGATCCCACCGGCGGACAAAATATCAGATTACCCAACGGAGTGAAATTTCTATGGTCATCCGATCCGGTTTCTGAAATACCAGACTCCTGTTTTGAAATAAATCCACAAACCTTCAGACCGCCGCTGGAGGATGTTACATACAAACTCCAGGT
>JBGPAF010000336.1:0-3260 GCA_041480535.1 Bacteroidia bacterium | reverse complement strand
CAGAAGATGAAAAAAATGCAGTAATGGAGATTAGGGCCGGTACCGGTGGTGATGAGGCCAGTATTTTTGCAGGAGACCTGTTCAGGATGTATTCGAAATTTTTTGAGCAGAAAGGATGGAAAGCTGAAGTCAATAGTTATTCGGAAGGAACAGCAGGCGGATATAAAGAGATTGTACTGAGTGTATCGGGCGACGGAGTTTACGGGATATTAAAATATGAATCAGGTGTGCACAGGGTGCAAAGGGTTCCTCAGACTGAGACACAGGGCAGGATCCATACCTCGGCTGCATCGGTTGTTGTTCTTCCGGAAGCAGATGAATTCGATGTTGAGATGAAGAACGAAGATATCAGAAAAGACACATATTGTTCTTCCGGACCGGGCGGACAATCGGTCAACACAACATATTCAGCTATTCGTTTAACTCATGTTCCTACTGGCATTGTAGTAACCTGCCAGGATGAAAAATCACAGCTGAAAAACTATGACAAAGCACTTAATGAATTAAGGACAAGACTTTACAATCTGGAATATCAGAAATATCTCGATGAGGTCTCACATAAGAGGAAGACTATGGTATCGACCGGTGACAGATCAGCAAAGATCCGGACATATAATTATCCTCAGGGAAGGATGACAGACCACAGGATAACCCTGACAATGTATAATCTTCCTTCGATACTCGACGGCAATATTCAGGAGATAATTGATAAACTTCAGATGGCAGAAAATACTGAGCGTTTGAAAGAAAGCAACATTTAACCTGAATAAAAATGGATCATTCACAGTTATTTAAGAATATCCAGGAAAAGAGGTCATTCCTTTGCGTTGGTCTTGATTCTGAGATTGAAAAGATACCTTCTTTCCTGGTTAAGGCTAAAGATCCGGTTTTTGAATTCAACAAACTCATAATTGATTCTACAAATAAATATGCCGTAGCTTATAAACCCAATGTTGCATTCTATGAATGTAATGGGCCGAAAGGCTGGAAATCCCTTGAATCAACTTTAAATTACATTAAAAAGAATTATCCCGGCATACTGGTTATTGCTGATGCAAAACGAGGAGATATAGGCAATACTTCAAAAATGTACGCCCGGGAATTTTTTGAAAAGATGAATTTTGATGCAATCACCGTTGCACCGTATATAGGAGAAGATTCGGTTACCCCTTTCCTTGCTTATAATAATAAATGGGTAATCATTCTTGCTCTGACTTCCAATAAGGGCGCAGATGATTTCCAGTATCATAATGAAGACGGCATAAAGCTGTTTGAAAGAGTACTGACAGTTTCCCGGAAATGGGGCTCGATAAATAACCTCATGTATGTTGTTGGTGCAACCCGTGCTGAAATGTTGAAGGATATCAGAAAAATCGTACCGGAACATTTCCTTCTTGTGCCCGGAGTGGGCGCTCAGGGCGGAAGCCTAAGGGAAGTGGCGAGATACGGACTTAACAGTAAATGCGGTCTCCTGGTCAATTCTTCAAGAGGAATTATTTTTGCCGACAGTACAGAAAATTTCGACAAAGTGGCAGGCGAAAAGGCTGCTGAAATCCAGAAGGAAATGGAACTGTACCTTTCAGAACGAAACCTCATTTAGTTAAGACTACCAATCCCATAGAATTAATTTTAGATCAAATTAAAATTGCACGTTTATCCCCATTTGTTTAACTTTATAGAATCGCTGCTATGAATTTAAACTTGTGCTATCATGAAAGAAGAATTCCTTCACTATTTGTGGAAATATAGTCTTTATGACCAGGATTCTCTGACTGACAATGATAACAATAAGATTGTCGTAATAAATCCTGGTGAGTATAACCGTGATTCAGGACCCGATTTTTTCAACGCCAGGATTTTGATTGCAGGTATGGAATGGGCAGGGAATGTGGAAATCCATACCAAAGCATCCCATTTTGATAATCATGGCCATGGCAAGGACCATGCATTTGACAATGTGATTCTTCATGTTGTAAATGACAATGATAAAAAGGTCTTTAACTCAAAAGGTGAGGAATTGTTAACTGTCGAAATCAAGTACGATGGTGGTTACTATGAAAAGTACGTTGATCTTGTTAATAATCCGTGTGTCATTGCGTGTCAGAATGAAATAGGGAAAATCGACAGTTTTTATATCAGGCACTGGCTTCATTCTCTGATGGTTGAAAGGTTGCAGGTAAAATCAGATTTTATGTTTAAAATATTTTCTCAGACCGGAAACGATTGGGATGAAACATTTTACAGGATACTGACAAGGTATTTTGGCTTCCGGGTTAACACCGAACCTTTCGAAATGCTTGCTTCAGCTCTGCCTTTCAGGATAATTCGCAAGCATGCTGATAACAGGTTTCAGATAGAAGCAATGCTTTTCGGAACCGCAGGCATGCTCGAGGAAGGACTCTTTAAAGAAGCTGTATCAGATAAATACTACAGAGACCTGATAAAGGAATACAAAATCCTCTCAGCAAAGTATTCACTTGTACCCATTCATGGATGGCTCTGGAAATTCTGCAGACTCAGGCCTGTCAATTTTCCTACTGTAAGGATTTCCCAGCTTTCGGCATTGCTTTCAACTGCCGGTGGATTGTTCTCAAGAGTTCTGGATACCGCTGATATCAGAAATCTTAAAGAGTTATTCGGAGTTTCAGCTTCTTCATACTGGGATAATCATTATGTATTTGGTAAAAAGAGTAAAACAATTTCAAAAAATGCCGGGATGCAGGCTACTGATATTTTTCTGATCAACGCCGTTATCCCACTCATATTTATTTACGGCCGCTTCCATGATAACAATGAAGTATGTGAAAAGGCACTTACATTTCTGGAAGAGATTGGTCCGGAAACAAATTCAGTAACAAGGGATTGGAAATCAGCAGGCATTGATGTGGAATCAGCATTTTACACCCAGGCCCTGCTCCAGCTTACAGATGAATACTGCAAAAAAAGAAGATGTCTTGAATGCAGAATCGGATGCAAACTAATAAGTGTAGGCAAAACACTTATTAGTGAAAATGAGCTCATGCTTGAACCATAGTTATGGGAATGGGATAAATAAAGCGGAATGTGAATAACAATGGTTGAGTGTTAATAATTTTTTGAATTATAACAAAATTCGACGCAACGTTCGACGTTATCTTTACGTCATTATATAAGAATACAATAATTATAAGACCATTGTCGTTGGCTTAAAAAGAAAAATTTACAGAACATTTTAAAAAAAGTAGTCAATTGTTTGATAATTTACATAAAAAAGCCTTATT
>JBGPAF010000335.1:0-3262 GCA_041480535.1 Bacteroidia bacterium | reverse complement strand
TGTAAATAAACTTATCGCTGATTATACACATTAAGGCTGCACACCTTGCTCAACCTGAACAACTTGCACAATCTGCAAAACCGAAAAACTGCATAACCTGCATAACTGGAACAACCGCAGAACTTGCATAACCGCATAACTTTTACAGCTATCAGCACCCCGCCCCAGCCCTCTGCCCCCCGCTTTAACATCGCCTATAATACATAATACATAATACATAATACATAATACATAATACATATTATTCTTACCTTTAATGGACATAACGGTTAGCGGCAAGCGGGTGGCTCCAACCGGAATTAAACACATATGAAAATCAGAATTTCAGAAAGCAGCAGCCCCAAAAGGATATTGATATTAACTCCTGAAAATAATTAATAATTATGAAAACTATTGGTATAATAGCATGTTTCGCATCTTTCTCATTAATGAGTATTGGTCAGTGTTGTGAATTCGACTATTTTGGACTTCCAGGTCCCGGGGACTCAATAAAACTATTTGCACCCGATATTGTGTCATTAAAAAATGTAAAAGAAAAATCTCTGGCAATTTCTCCAAATGGAGATGAAGTCTTTTTTTCGGGAGGTAAAAGCTGGCCTGAAAGTAAAATAATGCACATTAAAAAGAATAATAATCACTGGACTGAGCCCAAAGTTGCCGAATTCTGCATTGATTGTTTTGCTACCGAGCCTGCTTTTTCACCGGATGGAAAATACTTGTATTTTTCTTCAAGTAAAGGAGAACAGGACATAAAACAATATTGCATCTGGCGAATAGCAAAAGTTGGCAATGAATGGAGTCAGCCTGAAAAAGTAATAGATATCAAAGATCCCGGCATTTGGGAATTTCATCCGGCAATTACAAAGGATGGTACCGTATATTTTTGTTACTGGGATTCCAAAAAACAAGCCGGATGTATCTATAAATCAAAATATTCAGGAGAAGTTTACTCCGAACCTGAAAGAATTAATTTACCCTTCGGAATTCAAAGCAGCGATACAGACCCATTTATTGATCCTGACGAAAAATATCTAATCATTTCCTCCACCGGACAAAATGGCAAAGGGGGCTATGATGTGTATATTTTTCATAAGGGGGAAAATGGTTCATGGTTATCACCGGTCAATTTCGGAAACAGGTTTAACACTGCCGGAGATGAAGATTCTTTTGATATTTCATGCGATGGCAGATTCATATTCATTTACAAACAAGATGATGTTTACTGGACTGAGGCAAAAGAAGTATTAGGAAATATGCAAGAATAGACATATACATTATTCAAACTTCCCGTCAAGCCAGTGAATAATGTTAAGACTTGCAGAACCCCGGCAATAAATAGTGTCATTACATCATTTTGAGACTTTTGGAATTATCTGGATTGAAAATCGCTTGTTATTCTCTTCTATCGGATCACGGCATAACCCGTTTAATCCGCTGCCGCAAATCATCACTTCAACATCGTGTTGCCTGAAGTTAATCCCATTCCTGAGCCATAAGTTATAAACTGCCAGAGCCCGTTCATAACTTTTTAAATAGAAATCAGGCCTGTCAACCGGCTTTGGCTTTTTGAAATCATTTGCCATATTCCCTTCAATAACCAGCAGATATGAAAATCCCTTGTTCTGTTTGCTTAATTCCCCTAAAAATGAATCAATCTTTTTCCCTGCAGTGATTGTACGTTGAACATATTCTTTTTTAATTACCACCTTGTCGGGACTAAAGATTTCAATTCCCATTAAATCTTTAACAATAAACTTTTTGCAATCAGGGAGATAATAAAAACTTTTATCACCAATCAGAGGTTTAAATTGTTCTTCAAGGTTTAAAAGCTTTTCGAGTCTCTCTTTTTCATTTATCAATCCTTGTGTGCTTTCTTCAAGTTCTGCTATAAGTCTCTCATTATCTTTTATTTTTACCTGAAGGTACCCGATAGCCATAACAAACAATACCAGCATAATGAAAAACATGCTTGTCATCAGATCAGAGTAGCCAATCCAGAAAAAACTGCTTTTCTTCATGATCATTCAGTGTTTCTTTTTCTTCTGAAGAACAAAGCCGGATTTCTCAGTATTTTGAAAAAATCTGATTGAGATGTTTTTAGTCTGGTACCCCGTGATTTTTTTGTGGTCAATGAAGTATTCAATTGATTTATCGCTTCAATAAGTTTAGTGTTATTCTGCAATTGAGATATACCAGCAGACAGCTGTTCCTGAATTTTTGGGAGTATCTGTAGATTGTTCAGCTGGTCAAACCGGGGAACGGCATTTGAATAAGCCGTTTGCAGCTGGCTTATGTGCTCCGAAGTAGCCTTTGCCAGTTTAACACCTATCTCATTGTAGATCTCAGCTAATTTCGACTCATTGGCAGAAGCATCCTGGTTCAAACGCGATATGCGGCTGTCAATTTCCTCTTTCAGCTTTTCTATTGCGCCCGAGAAATGTGAAGCCGATTCATTTACGGCCCTGAAAGCCTGATTTAAACAGTTGTCAGTTTCAACCTTCAGCTTTTCAATTGCTTCCCTGAAATGTGCATCCGAGAGATCAACCGCTTTTAAGGCAGCAAAACCTGATGTTTCAATTTTTTCAAAATGCGATGTCAGAAAACGGGATAAACGATCGTTCTCCTGAAGTGTCAGATCAATCTGATTAATAACATTGTCAATGTTTCTTGTACGAGATGCGAAATCCTTGAGATTATCTGAGATCTGACTCATTAATGAAACATATTCAGAAAATTTATTGAACGCACTCATGTTGCTCTCCAAACGATTGAACAGTTCCAAGTTTGTTTCCGATATTTTCAGAACATCCAGATTCGCCACTTTATCTAGAACCTCCTGCTGTAAAAGAATATTCTCACTGGTTTTATTTACAGCAACAAGCACGTTATCCGAAATGTCTGTTGCCACTCTTGCAAACCTGTCAAGGCTGGCTTTTAAGCCTGAAACGCCTGTGTCTTCAGCCTTAATGAGTTCCGGCAGTAATGTTGCCTGCAGATATGAGATCTGTTCATTTTTGTCCCTTGAAATTTTTCTTTTTGCGTTTTTGTAGATAAAAGATGACAAAATAGTTGTGCATGCAAGACCAGAGAGGCTTCCCAGCATTGCAAGCTTCACTCCGTTGATAAGGGCATCGATCCCTTCTGCAAAATGCTGGCCATTTGATTCAGGCATCGCAAACAGTCCGAATATTATACCGATCATCGTTGCCGCCAGCCCCAGATACAAAGGCGTAGGCAGGGAATTTGATATTTCTTCATCCTT
>JBGPAF010000334.1:0-3263 GCA_041480535.1 Bacteroidia bacterium | reverse complement strand
TCAATAATTTTAGCCAGGAGAAGGGGAGGATCATTTATGGCAGCATTGAGCACAAAATCTTCCCTGTTGGCAGGGATGGAGCCCGCGAGCCATCCGTAATCATTGTATGGTGCCGCGAAAACATATCCCTTATCGGAATTGCCTGAAGCTGTAAGCTGATTTGAAAGCTCAAACCGGCAAATATCAGGGACAATCCCGGTAATCACTGGGGTAGAACCATCAGAAGAGGTCAGGAAATGGATTTCAAATGTGTTATCAAAAACTGATAAGCCATATGCTCCTGCACCATAATAATTTCCGGCATCCTCCCACAACCATTTAGCCGGCACAGGCTGGTAATCGTACCGCGAATCATCGGTTATTATTTTTCCTTCAATCTTTTTTATTCCAAGGTTCCTGATCGCAGTTATCCAGTTTTTTAGAAAATCATGGTAATGGTCCTTAAAATATGCTGACCCGAGGGCAGGATCACCACCGCCAAGTATAATAATATCTCCGGCAAGCCTTCCTGTAATTTTATTCAGAGATCCGGTATATCCAATTTTAGTTCTGAAACGATATTCTGGTCCCAGCAGTTCTATAGCTGCTGATGACGTTACAATCTTCATAACGGATGCCGGAATATGACTTTTCCCGGCATTAAATTCATAAACCGTCTCACCGGTTCTTGTGTTAAGTATACAAAGTGAAACTGATGCATGTTTCATGGAGGAGTCAGCCAGAAGCATCTCCAGGGCTTTAGCCTGGCCTGCAATCAGCTGTGGCAGAAGCAGAAATAATAGAAAAATAAATCTTCTGTACATGAATGTCAGATTTTGTTCTGTTCCAATGTTGATAAAAGTCCGCAGGCCGCATTTATATCAACTCCCCTGCTGGACCTGATTGTTGTCAGAATTCCTTTTGCATTAAGGGCTTCCTTGAAATCAATGACAGCTTTTAAATCCGGACTCCTGAGATCCGATTCCGGGACCGGATGGAACCGGATAATATTTATTCTGCATTTAATGCCGTTAAGGAGGCGTGCAAGCTCTTTAACATGATGCTGGGAATCATTCATCCCTGCAAACAGGATATATTCGAATGATACTCTCCTCTGGCTGTTAAAATCAAAACTCCTGATTATATCCAGTACCTCTTTGATTGTGTTCGTTTTCTGGATAGGCATCAGCTGGCGGCGTTCTTCGTCAAACGGTGAGTGAAGGCTGACAGCAAGGTGGCATCTGCTTCTTTCAAGAAACTCCTTAATACTGTCCAGCAAACCCACCGTGCTCACTGTAATTCTGGTCGGACTCCATCCATAGCCCCATTCACTCGTAAGTATTTCAAGGCTTTTCAGTACTTCCACCAGATTGTCAAGCGGTTCACCCATTCCCATATAAACCACATTGGACAGCTGTTTAAATTCGGGCAGACTCCGGAATTGGTTAAGGATTTCGTTTGAAGAAAGGTTGCCCTGGAATCCCTGCCTGCCTGTCATGCAGAAGATGCAACCCATTTTACAACCTGCCTGCGATGAAACACAGATAGTTGCCCTGTCCTCATCAGGGATATAAGCAGTTTCTATATATTTATTGTTCAGTACTTTATAGAGATATTTCTTTGTTCCGTCGCTGCTTTGGGAAAAACTCACAGGATCGGAAAGTCCAATCTCATAATCATTTGAAAGGACTTCTCTCATTTTTTTTGAGAGGTTTGTCATATCGTCGATAGTGTGAATTTCCTTTTTATAGAGCCAGTCAGCAATTTGTTTTGCTGCAAAACCAGGTAATCCTGCACGTTTTGTAACTGCAATAAGCTCGTTCAGGGTTTTTCCATATAATTTCTCTTTTATCATTTCAGGCAATAAGCAAGAGTTTATGTTTTTTGCAAAAGGTTTGATTAAGCTGATTCTGGAGATCTTTATCACATATATACACGGAGTTACACCGACTTACCGGGTGGTTCTTCTCCTTGAAACTCCTTGAAACTCTGCGGTTAAATATTGATTATCCCTTCAAAAACAAGAGTAGCCGGTCCAGTGAGCCAGATATTTGTAATTTTCTCACCCTCAATGTCAAATTCCACACTTAAATTGCCACCTTTTGTTCTGACATTTACAGGTCCTCTGACAAATTGTCCTGAAAGGACTGAAGCAATGGCAGAAGCCGTGACGCCTGTCCCACAGGAAAGTGTTTCATCTTCAACTCCCCTTTCAAATGTCCTCACATAAATGCCATTCTTTTCAGGTTTTACGAAATCTACATTTGTGCCTCCGGGAAGAAATTCTTTTGAATGCCTGATTTTCTTCCCCCCATTATAAACATCAAGATTTTCAAGATTTTCCTTGAAAAGTACATAATGAGGAGAACCTGTATTTATGAAATAATTACCGTTAACAAGGCGGTAATTGTTTATATCTTTCATTTTCAACCTTATCAATCCATCTTCTGAAACGGCACTATGGGTTCCGTCAACAGCTTTGAAAGTATGCTTTTTTCCTGCAATTCCTGATCTGATGGAAAAATCAGCTGCACACCTGCCTCCGTTTCCACACATGGAACCTTCAAATCCGTCGGAATTAAAATAGACCATTTCAAAATCAAACCCTGGCGTTTTCTTGATCAGAATCATACCGTCGGCCCCAATGCCGAATTTCCTGTCGCACAATTTATTTATCAGATCGGAATCTTCCGGATTAAAAAGGTTGTCCCGATTGTCTATAATAATGAAATCATTTCCGGCACCCTGGTATTTGTTAAAAGCTATTGTCATGATTGTTAAATAGTTGTTAAATATTTGTCAATTAGTCATAAACGATAAAAAAATGTATGAACTTTGCAGAACAAAACTGTTTGAAAGCGGTTGTAAAGATATGAATCTTTTATAAAGGCCGAATATTTGTAAAACTTACAGGAAAAAAGCAAAGAAAAAATTTAAACCAGAAAAATATGAAAGTGAAAAATTTATTAGGTGGCTTTTTAATGGCTCTTTTAGGAGCTGCAATAGCCTTGTTTGTTTATACTAAAATTAATGACAGACCTTCCGGTACTCTTGCTAAGGATAGTTCAAAGGTGGAAGTAAGGGACGCTGAGGCGCTTCTTACATCAATGTCAATGCAGGAAGGGCAGATTGATTTTACTTATGCTGCCGAACAAACCGTTCATGCTGTGGTTCATGTTCGTACAAAAAGTACGGTGGAACCCCAGGCAAGTAATCCCATAATGGAATGGTTTTATGGCAGCGATAGTTATTCCAAACCCAGGGAGGTAGCCGGGTATGGTTCG
>JBGPAF010000333.1:0-3272 GCA_041480535.1 Bacteroidia bacterium | reverse complement strand
CCATACCCGGTGCATCTTTCGGAATATGCTGCCAGAAACTTGTTTCATTCTTCCTGTATAAAAGTCTTGCCACCTCAAGCCCCCAGGTGTCTCCCGAATTTTTTTCAAATCTTACCTGGCTGAACGGGATCTTCATTTCGGCGACCCATCCTTCCTCGTTAATAGAGGTTTTTACCCACCAGTTTGGATCCCACGATTCATCCTGATTCTGCCAGTCGTTAGTGACCATCTGGTCATACTTTACACCGCTCGAAGTTATCCCGAATAGAAATCCTGTTCGCAGGTCGTGAAAGCTGTCGAAAACAATAGCCACCAGGTCACCGTCAGGATTATCACGCCTGGTCAGGCGGTTCACAATACTGTCGGGGCTTGTATCATAAGCTTTAAATGCTGCATAAAGGTTATCGTCATCAAACAGGATCTTAAACTCTGTTCTCTGTGATACCTTACTCCCGTTATAGGGTTCATACTGTGTAAAATCATCAATCCAGGTTCCTTCCTTCCAGGTCTCTTCATCAAGGATCCCATCAATTGAAGGTGCTGCCGTAATCCTTGTTGCTTTATACTGTTTCTTTTCAGGTGTCTGTCCAGTTACACCCGGCAGTATCATCAGCAACGTAATAAGGGTGATTAAAATTCTTTTCATGTGCTAGTGAAGTTTTCATGGTTTGAATTAAAGACGGATAAGAAATAAAACTGATGCAAAAGATGCACTATTCAGAATTGTTTTAAATAAGGTTGCGGTGAGTATACAATATATATATTTAAGACCTTTTGAAAGCATTAATACCCTATTTTGAAAATTGAAATTATATAATTCATATCTTAGACTAAAATCTAATTACTATGGTTTCACGCAGATTATTTATTACAAAAGGTGCCGCAGTTGCTGCTGCTGCCATAATAACTCCGTCAGTTTTCGGCCGGAGCATTTTAGCGCCTGGAAATTCACCTTTAAAAGATAAGAAAGTACTGTTTGTATGGGGAGGATGGATGGGACATGAACCTGATAAATGCCGCGATATCTTTGTTCCATGGATGAAGTCCGAAGGAGCTGATGTTACGGTATCTGATACGCTGGAGGCATATACAAAGTATAATCTGAAAAATGATTTTGACCTTATAATCCAGGCCTGGACCATGGGAACAATTGAAAGCAGCCAGGAAAAAGCTCTTGAGGATGCTGTCAAAAGCGGAACAGGCCTGGCAGGGTGGCATGGCGGCCTGGGTGATTCTTTCAGGAACAATACGGAGTACCAGTTTATGGTAGGAGGCCAGTGGGTTGCTCATCCGGGCGGAGTTATTGATTACAGGGTAAATATTGTTGATCATAAAGATCCTGTAACAAAAGGGCTTGATGATTTTGATATGCATTCCGAGCAGTATTATGTTCATGTCGATCCCAATGTAAAAGTTCTTGCCACTACTACTTTTACTGATAAGAATGCAGACTGGATCGGCGGGAATGTTGTTCCGGTTGCATGGAAGAAATTTTATGGAAAGGGAAGGGTTTTCTATTCTTCTTTAGGGCACGTTGCTTCCGATTTCAATGTTCCGCAAGCTCTTGAGATCCAAAAACGTGGTATAATCTGGGCCTGCATGAGCAAATATGAACCTGCAGAAAAATGGAAACAGCCTGTTTACAGGAAATCCCTCTAAGTTTTGTCTACCCCTAAATCCCCTCAAAGGGGACTTGCTTATGTAAAAAATAAAAATCCCCTTTAGGGGGAAGGGGGTGAAAAATCTATTCAATCATAGAGCTTTATAAACTCGTATGAGTTACCTGTATATCCCAGAAATTTAAGGAAATCGGATTTTGAGACGACTATAGATGCAGTATTGACATTCGGATGAAAAGCAAGACGTTCGGATTCATTAAGCTTTTCATCAATAAACAGATGAACATGTTTCCCGGTATCATTTATCAGTCCGAAGGGAGAAACAGATCCGGGTTCAACCCCAAGGTATTTCATAAGCCGCTGGTCAGATGCAAAAGTAAGCTTACCCTGCCGGAGGCGCTTCTCAAGATCATGGATATCAAGTTGCCGGAGATGTTCCAGAATTACAAGGTAATGCCTGTTCCCCTTATGATTCCTGAAGAAGATATTCTTGCATCTTCCTGAATTATAATCTTTCCAGTGGATCTTTGCATCCTCTATTGTAGCCAATGGCGGATGCTCATGATATTCAAAGCGTATTCCAAGCTTTTCCAGGAGTTCATAAAGCTCTATCTGACCTCTCATGTTCCTTATTCATTAAATAAAACATCATTTTTATCTTCAGGCATGTAGCCTGGATCTTCTGACAGATTATTGTTTTTGTAAGCTTCAACAGCCAGCCGGTCACACAGCTCATTTTCAGGATTACTGGCGTGTCCTTTTATCCATACAAATCTCACTTTATGTTCCCGGTATATTTTGAGAAATCTTATCCAGAGATCGGGATTCTTCTTCTTTTTAAAAGCCTTTGATTCCCATTGGAATACCCATCCCTTTTCGACCGAATCTGCAACATATCTCGAATCGGTATATATGACAACTCTGCTTCCGGGAATTTTAAGGGATTCAAGACCGGTAATAACAGCCAGAAGTTCCATCCGGTTGTTTGTAGTAAGCCTGAATCCTTCCGATTTTTCAAGACGGTGTTTACCGCAAATCAGAACTACACCATATCCTCCCTTGCCAGGATTTCCGCTTGCTGCGCCGTCGGTATAAATTGTTATTTCACTTTGCATGGATTAATGTAATCCCGGTATTTGTAAGGAAAAGTTTAATGGCAATAGAAAGCAGGATGACACCGAAAACCTTTTTCAGGATCTGCAGTCCGCCCTTTCCAAGAATCCTTTCAAACTTGGAAGTCAAACGTAAAACAAGATAAATGACAACCATATTGAGAGATAAAGCAATGAAAATGTTTATCGTCTCATATTCAGCTTTTAGTGAAAGAATAGTTGTAATTGAACCGGCTCCGGCAATCAGGGGGAATGCTATCGGGAACACCGCTCCACTCCCCTGGGATTCCTGTTTAAAGAGTTCGATACCAAGGATCATTTCCATTGCTATGAGGAAAATGATGAAAGAACCTGCGATTGCAAATGATGATACATCGACTCCGAAAACTCCAAGTAACGGACTTCCTATAAACAAAAATGCAAGAAAAATCAGGAAAGAAACAATAGTCACCTTCATTGGATGAACATCGCCAGTTTTGGATTTGATATCAATGATTATCGGTATTGATCCTGTGATATCAATTATGGCGAAAAGCACCAT
>JBGPAF010000332.1:0-3278 GCA_041480535.1 Bacteroidia bacterium | reverse complement strand
ATTTATCTCCGGAACTTGACGCTGATGTATTTCATTGAAGGGGCAAGAGATAGAAGAAAAAAATAAATAAAATTGATTAATATGTTGTCATATTTTTAAAAATGTGTATCTTCGCCCCGATTTTTTCAAAAGAAACGGTTACAACCAAATAATCGGAAATTTAATAAAACAAAGTATTAAAAAAGTAGAAAAATGAAGAACAAAGTTTTAATGGGATTAGCAGCTATTGTAATGGTTGCAGTCCTTTCAAGTTGCGGAAAGAAACCACAAGCTGAGATTGATGCTGCTAATGCTGCTATCGAAGCTGCTAAAACTGCTGAAGCTGCAGTTTATGTACCTGCTGAATTTGCAGCTGTACAGGATTCATTGAATGCTGTTATGGCTGACATTACAGCTCAGGAATCAAAATTATTCAAGAAATTCGGCCCTGCTAAAGCTAAACTGGCCAGTATTTTAACACTTGCAAATCAGGTAGCTGCAAATGCTGGAACAAAGAAAGAAGAAGTTAAAGCTGAAGTTGGCAATCTGATGACAGGTATTAAAAGCGTGATCGAAGAGAACGGTAAGCTTATCCCGAAACTTCCGAGAGGAAAAGAAGGTGCTGCTGTTATCGAACAGATCAAAGCTGACGTTGCAACCGTTGATGCTACTGTAGTTGAAGCACAGGGTCTTTTCGACAAAGGTTCATACATGGATGCTCTGAATAAGATCAACGCAGCTAAAGAAAAAGCTGAAGGTCTTAATGCAGAAGTTAAAGAAGTTCTGACAAAAGCTAAAATTAAATTCTAATTTTGAGCTTCAATAGATTATAAAAATTCCCCGGGCATACCCGGGGTTTTTTTTAATGTTAAGGCGGATGAGAAATAAAAAATCCTGGAAGAAAATATTAGTTTTTACTGTAATCCTGATATTAATTGCTCTGGCAATCATTCTTCTGGTCAGGTATGCCCCGAAACCCCCTGAAGAAAAAATGCAGAATGCAAGGATTGCCCTTTCAGAAGCTGTTTCAAGTAACGCCGATATTTATTCGAAGAAACTATATCACGAAGCAAAGGCATATTACGATTCAGCCATGATCAACTGGCAGGAGGAGAATAAGCGGTTTATGTATTTCAGGAATTATGAGAAAGCTGCCAGTTTTGCAGAACTATCAGCTAAAAAGGCCAGACAGGCAGCTAAAATATCCAGAAACTATGTACTGGACCTGAATATATTCCTTAAACAAAAAATTGAAAAACTTACTAAGACAGTTGACCAGATCGATAAAATATTCGATTCCTATCCATTATCCCCGGTAGTCTGGAACCGGATTTCAAAAGGGAAGATGCTTCTTAAGGAATCTGAAGTAGCCTATAAGAAAGGACAGTTTACCCAGTCAAAGGTTAAGATCGCAGATTCTGAATTGCTCCTTTCTGATTCATATGAGAAAGCAATGACCAACCTGAAGGATTATTTTAATTCTTATCCAGTGTGGAAAAACTGGGCAGACAAGACCATAAGAGAATCGCGGCAAAATCAAAGCTATTCCATTATCATTGATAAATATTCACGGAAATGCCTGGTCTACTACGCCGGAGTTAAAAAATATGAATATACGGTTGAGCTGGGGAAAAACTGGGTAGGCGACAAAAGGGTTAAAGGCGACAAAGCCACTCCTGAGGGCATGTACAAGATCATCAGGAAATTTGGCAGTAATAAAACAAAATACCACAAAGCACTGTTGATAGATTATCCAAATAAGACTGACAAAGAAGAATTCAGAAAGGAGATTGCAAAAGGCACCTTGCCGCGGACAGCCAAAATAGGCAGCCTTATTGAAATTCATGGAGACGGAGGCAGGGGAGTCGATTGGACAGAAGGATGTGTGGCATTGACTGATTCAGAAATAGATGTTATCTTTAAGATCGCAAGGGAGGGGACTCCGGTCACTATTATTGGCTCTATGGTAAACATTGACCAGATTCTCGACTGAAAAAACGCCGTATGGAAAATGATAAAATAATTCCTCCTGATCCGGAGTCACTGGACCTAAACCAGGTCAACCCTGACAGGTCAATCCCGGAAAATTCGACTGGAACGAGTAATTCATTCTTTCAGAAAGCCAGGGCTAATGAAAACCTCATTAATGTGCTCAGGGTCTCTCTATGGAGTATAGTTTCAGTTCTTCTTGCGATGTTTGTTTTTGTTTTTATACTGTACATTGTACCGGGATTGCAGGAGATCACATCAGGACAAAAAACAAAATTCACAAATGATCCTGAATTCAAGACGGATCAGAACTACAAAAAGCAAACGGCACTTCTGACTAAAGATATTCAACGGCTTCCGAAGAAATATTCCTCCTACACATCAGGCCAGTCATATGTTGTCATAAACACAACAGACAACAGGTTTTTCCTTTACAGGAATAAGAAACTGATCAGGGAAGGATTTTGCAGTTCCGGCAGCTATACAATGCTTAAAACTGAGGGTGAAAAGAAATGGATCTTTAAAACTCCGAAAGGCAAATACTGGATACGGGGTAAAACTACATCTCCAGTATGGAGAAGGCCCGATTGGTCATTTGTTGAAGAAGGATTGCCAATACCTTCTGAAAATGATCCTTCAAGGTGGGAATACGGGGTACTGGGCGATTATGCACTGAGTATAGGTGATGGTTACCTGATCCACGGGACACTCTACAAACGTTTTCTCGGAATGCCCGTTACCCACGGTTGCGTAAGGCTCAATGATGAAGACCTTGAAGCAATTTACAATACTCTTAGTATTGGTTCCAAAGTTTATATCTTCTGAACTTAATAAATTTCAGACCTTATGGAGAATATTGTAAAGAAACCTCTTACCCGGAAAAAGATCAGCCTGATCATTATTGGGGCATTTCTGCTGTTTTTTCTTGGTTATTACAGCATAATGTCTGTATTGGGACCTGGCAAAAAATTAAATGAAATTAAAGCCCGGTTCGGATCACAACAAGTTTCTGAAAACATTACTGATGTAAGATTTTATACCGATTCTGCCTACATAAACCTGTTGAAAGAAAAAGTTTTTCTTCAGTCCAAGATTAGTATGGCTGAGACCGATTCAATTTATATTACACTAAACGTTGCTGACAGTACTGCAAATCTGGAAATAAGCGGTGTTACGGTTCATTCAGCCAGGATAAATGATTTGAAAATCAGCAGAATACTGCGCCCTGGCAATGATTATGTGATACCGGTAATGCTGGCCTCACCAATGACGATTATCAGCGATTTTGCCTCTATCAAAAAAGAGCCGCT
>JBGPAF010000331.1:0-3282 GCA_041480535.1 Bacteroidia bacterium | reverse complement strand
GAAGTCAAATCCGCGCCAGCCGTCTTGTTCAGTCATGCTTCTGTAACAATTCTTCCTACAACTGCTTCCCATCCCAATGTCATCAGGTGTATTCCGTTCACGCCTTTCTTCCTTTTAACAGCATCAATAAGTTCCAGTGCAATCTGAACACCTTCTTCATGGGCTCGTTCACCTGCTTTTTCAATCCGTCTGAGAATATTGTCAGGAAGGAATACTCCAGGTACTTTATTATGAAGATAGAGTGCCGCTTTATAGCTTTTAAGCGGCACAAGGCCGACAAGAATATATACCTTATCAAGTATATTTCTTTTATCGAGTTGTTCCAGCCAGAGATCAAGTCGTTCAGGTTCAAAAATCAGGTTGGTCTGAAAGAACTGGGCGCCTGCATTTACCTTCTTATGGTCCTTAATTGCCTGAAGTATAGGATCGGATGCAAATGGCGAAGTTGCTGCGCCAAGAAAGTATTTTGGCGGATATTTCATCTTTCTTCCGTCGAGATAGATGCCATCATCTCTCATTCTTCTGAGGATCCATAACATCTGCACCGAGTCGACATCGATAAAATTCATATCGCTTGTGGGCGACGGGCCAACCCCCGGGTTATCGCCTGTAACACAAAGAATATTCCTTATTCCAAACTGACCTGCCCCGATTACATTCGATTGCAGACCGGTCCGTGTGGTATCGCGTGCGGCAATCTGGTACACAGGTTCGACCTGCTTATCTGTAGCAACCTTGCAGCATGCAACAGCCGACATTTTAGGGATTGCGGATGAAGCGTCGGTAAAATTAACAGCTGTAACATAAGGTTTTACAAGTTCAATATCCTTAATAAGCTTAGTGGAGTCAGCACTCAGCGGAGGGGTGACTTCCGTGGCTACAACAAATTCACCATTCTTCAGCTTTCTTTCCAGTTCAGATACCGGTTCGGTATATACAGGAGGATGATAGTCAGAATCGCCCTGCCACCAGTCAGGCTGCCTTACAGTCTTGAAAACTGAATTCCAGATAATATTTTTTTTCACTGTATCTTTCAAGAACTGTGAATTTATGAATTTACCGGTTCCGACTTTTCTCACCTGTCTCACTACATCTCCCCATGTTTCCCTGCCAACTTTGCTCCAGTCGAGCGGAGGAAGCACCTCCAGGAGAGTATCTTGTCTGCCGGTTTTCTGAGCCCTCCGGTAAATTGCGTACCATACGCATTTTCTGGTCTCATCAACATAACAATTCTTCTCCTGAGTCACTCCGCCGCATGGACCATTCCGCATACCTTTGGGACATTCCATCGGACAGATAAAAGCTGTCTCCTGCAAAAGGCAATTACCGCACATCCTGCACCCAAAAACCGGACCCTTTATCAAAATCTCAATATTGGCCTGTAGGCGCCTGATAAGATTTTCCTTCATAAAAGGATAAAAGGCAGGCTGCCATCTGCGGGCAGGTTTAATACCGGACATTTGTTTTCTGTAGTTTTAAATAAGGCTTAAGGTATTGAATTAAGTACGACTCTGAAAGTATTCCACAAATCTTACAGCAAAGTCGTCTCTGCCCAGAACAAGGTCGGTTGCACGAACAGCAGATGTAATTTTTTCAGGATTTGCTATAGGACATGTCAGACCGCAATATATCGATAAAGACATGAAGGCTGAGTTAAGTGATTCCCTGTCGGGTAAACCGAATGAAATATTGCTGGCGCCCTGGGTAATATTATGGCCAAGCTTCTGACGCACCAGCTTAATGGTTTCCAATGTTACCAGGCAGGCTTGAGGTTCAGCACTTACCGCCATTGCAAGGGGATCAACCACCACATCTTCGGTATTAATTCCGGTTTTTACAGCCCTTTCAATTATTTTTTCAGCGATAGCCACTCTTTTTTCAGGGTCGTTTGTAATGCCATCATCATCCATACACAACGCTATTATAGCGGCGCCATATTCTTTAGCGACTGGAAGAAGTGCCTTCATTGAAGCTTCCTTACCATTTACTGAATTGATCAGGCATTTCCCGGCTGATACCTTAAGAGCAGCTTCAATAGCCTGAGGATTTGGCGAATCGAGACATAAAGGAATGTCAAATTTGCTCTGAATTGCAATAACTACTTCAGGAAGAAGCCTGACATCATCAACACCCGGAAAACCTACATTGACATCAAGAACATCGGCCCCGGCTTTAATCTGGCTTTCAGCCAGTTCAAGAACATAATCAAAATTATTCTCCTGTAATGTCACGACAAGCTTTTTTCTCCTTGTCGGATTGATCGATTCCCCAATAATAATTACAGGTCCATCTGTATCAATAATAACCTCTTTTGTCTTACCAGAAAGAATTGTTTTCATTTTCTATACTGCAAGCTTTTTAAGGTAATTTACCGCACCCTGGGGATCAGGTGAATAGAAATCCGCACCAATCTTATTACAGTATTCCTGCGTAACAGGAGCTCCTCCAACGAGTATTTTAAGATCTGAATGCTTTTCTTTTAGCGTAATAACTGTTTTCTTCATGTTCTCCATCGTGGTTGTAAGAAGAGCGGATAAACCTACAACAGCACCCGGATTTTCGTCGATCGTTTTAAGAAATTTCTCTGAGCTTACATCAACACCAAGATCAATAACCTCCCAGCCACCGCCTTCTATCATCATTGATACCAGGTTTTTTCCGATATCATGCAGGTCGCCTGCTACAGTTCCTATTATGAATTTACCCTTTCGTTTTGTTTCGCCCGACTGGAAATAAGGCTTGAGATGCTTCATTGCACCATTCATGGCTTTTGCAGCCATAAGCATCTGAGGAACATAGATCTCTTTCCTGCTGAATCTTTCACCCACAAAAGCCATTGCAGGGATAAGAGCATTCTCAAGAATCTCGTCGGGTCCTATTCCTTCATCCAGGGCTTGTTTTGCCAGTTCATCAGCGCCATCCTGTCCTTTCATGTCTGGTGGATATGGAGAGACCTTGTCTATTTTGCCTGTCTCCACACAACGGGCAATTCTATTTAAAATATCATTCATGGATTGGATGGTTTGATGAAATTAAACAATTCCTTGATTCCAAAATTAACAAAGTTTTGCAACTTCCAAATGTCAAAATTAAAAATTTTATTTGGCCCTGCAATCGGTTGCAAACAAAAATGAGATTAATCTATAACCATATTAAATTAGTTATTTCAAAAAGAGTAACTTTATCTTATTTAAACTTATCTTACCTATGAAATACTTACCATTTTTCATCTGTTGGTTTTTATTTACCTCAACTATGGCACAAAATAAGTCAATCGGTATT
>JBGPAF010000330.1:0-3285 GCA_041480535.1 Bacteroidia bacterium | reverse complement strand
CTGTTTTGGTCATAGCATGTCCATGCGCACTGGGACTTGCTACCCCGACTGCCATAATGGTCGGGATAGGCAAAGGAGCTGAAAACAATATTCTTATTAAAGATGCTGAGGCGCTTGAGCTTGCCCACAAAATGAATGCCATTGTTCTGGATAAAACCGGAACAGTTACTGAAGGAAAACCGTCGGTTGAAAAGATCGAATGGCGATCAGAAGAAGATAAAACCAGAGGAAAAAATATTTTATTCAGCCTTGAAAAATTATCTGAACATCCTTTGGCTGAAGCTGTTGTAAAGCACCTGAAGGATCTGGCTTCAAATGTTCAAATAACCAGTGTGGTAAGTCTGACCGGGAGGGGAATTGCAGGGAAGTACAATGAGAGTCAGTATTATGCAGGAGGTTTGAAACTTATTAACGAAAAAGGTATAAGTATTGAATCAGGTCTTGAAAAATTTGCAGAAGGGGAGGAAGAAAATGCAGGTACTGTCATATATTTCGCCGACAATAAAAATGTACTGGCAGTAATGTCTGTCACTGACAAAATAAGGAACACCTCCGGTGCTGCAGTACTTCAGCTGGGGAAGATGGGCATAGATGTTTATCTGGTAACAGGAGATAATCAAAAAACCGCTGAAGCTGTAGCCAGACAGTGTGGTATCTCTGGTTTCAAAGCCGGCATGATGCCATCTGAAAAAGCGGCATTCATAAAGCAGCTTCAGGAACAGGGTAAAATTGTCGGTATGGCCGGTGACGGGATCAACGACAGCCAGGCGCTGGCAACGGCAGACATAAGCATTGCAATGGGTAAAGGTTCAGATATAGCAATTGATGCTGCGAAAATGACTATAATAAGCAATGATCTTTCAGTGATTCCTGCTGCCATACGGTTAAGCAGGAATACAGTAAAGACAATCAGACAGAATCTTTTCTGGGCTTTTATCTATAACGTGATTGGAATTCCAATCGCGGCAGGAGTTCTTTATCCAGTTAACGGATTTCTTCTGAATCCCATGATTGCTGGAGCGGCAATGGCGTTAAGCAGTATTAGTGTTGTAAGTAATAGCCTGAGATTGAAATATCTAAAATAGGACTATTGATTTGACTTCCTGAAGTTAAACCTGAATTCAGGTTTTATTATGCAAGTGATTTATATCTGTGCATTATTTCAAGGCAGGTGCGTGAATTATGATAAGGACATTTCCAGAAGCCTGCTTTATCATCCGTTCTGTTTATGCTTCCATCTTTTTTTATACCCCAGAACCACTCCCCGTTTTCATTGTCGATCAGGTTCTCCTTAATATATTTCCAGCAGTTGATTGAATTGTCAAGGAACTTTTCATTGCCTGTTACCTCCCATGCGTTAAGATAACCTACTACAGCTTCGGCCTGAACCCACCAGTCACGGTCATAATTGATATGTCCTGTAAGATTGTTTTTTTCATAAATGAGACTCCCGTCATTTTGTAATCCTTCAAGATTTGCTGTCACCATAAATTTGCATAATTCCCTGGCTCTTTTTATAATGCTCTCATTATCAAGAACATTTGCTGCTTCAAGCAATAACCATGATGCTTCAATATCATGTCCGTAAGAGGTAACAGTGGATTTACATTCCCAGTTTTCGTTAAAGAAAAGATTCAGATGGAAGGTTTTATTGTCAAGTATTTTTTCAAAAAAGATCAACACCAGATTTTCAAGTTGTTTTTTCAGAAAGTCATTTTTCCAAACCCTGCAAAGGTTTGTATATGCTTCCAGAATATGCAGATGGGTATTCATTGTTTTCTTTTCGTTGGCATCCTTGTCGCTTAACCGTAAATCGTCAAGTAATTTCCAGTCCTGACTATATGCCTCAAAATAGCCATTCAGATTTTTATCAAAGCTGTGTTCTTCAATCAGATGGAACAGATCAATTGCTTTGTCAAGGCATAATTTATCGCCGGTTGCCGCAAAATATTCTGACAGCGCATATATAAAAAATGCTTCTGAATATATTTGTTTTTTTGTGTCGGAAGGTTCTCCTTTATAATTAAGGCTCCAGTATGTGCCTCCGTAAGTTTTATCAAAGAAATGATCAATAATATAATCTTTTGCACGTCTGGCTGTCTCAAGATATTCCGGAACCTGCAATGTTCTGTATGCAGCTGAAAATGTCCAGAGTATCCGTGCATTTAGAATTCCGCCTTTCTTGGCTTTTTCAATTAATTGTTCCTCCCCGGTAACCTGTCCGTAAAAACCTCCATATTGTTCATCGGCAATTTTATCCATCCAATACGGGAGAATGTTATGGGTCAGTTCAGATTCAAGTTCCTGACTTAATAGCCTGATCAAATCTTTTTTCATTAACGGTTAAAATTATTCTGCTTGCAAATTACTTTCTCTCTGTTCAGAAAGCTTAGCGCTGATTTCTTTCATTTTCTTTTCGCTAAGAGGATATATAGAGATGAAGAAAATAGATAAAAAGGTACCTATTGCGGGGAAGATACTTAACATCATACGTATACCGGTTTGTACATCAGATGATTGGACTACATTTGCTTTATATCCATAAAATGCAAGCAACCAGCCGGTTAATGCTCCGCCCAGGGTCCATCCAAATTTCTGTGACATTGATGAAGATGAGAAGACAAGACCGGTGGCACGACGTCCGGTTTTCCATTCAGAATAATCAGCGATATCAGCATACATTGACCACAACAATGGGAAAATACTGCCGGCGCAGGCGCTGATGATGCACTGAAATGCAAAAATCAGATAGATATTATCCTTGCCTAACCAGTAAAAAGCGATGCTGAAAACAGATGCAATAATCATTGCGTAAAGGTATGCAGCTTTTTTCCCGATTTTGTTTGCCAAAGGAGTAATCAACAGTATTCCGACTATATTAAAGGCTTGTCCCAGAACCAGATATAATGATGTTAATTTCTGATCCTGAATGAAATACTTGAAATAATATATGGCAGCTCCGTCGCGGATGGAATTAAATATAAGTGCAGCTATTCCGGATCCAAGCAGTATCCACCATGGACGGTTTTCAAAGAGATCTTTAAGATCGGTACTCAATTTGGTTTTTTGCCATCATTTCAGGTAGTGCTACTTCGATGGCTTCGTCGGAGAGTTTGCGTAATCTAGCCATCTCTGACCCGCTTGCGCCAACTAGATGAAGACCTGTCTTACGGCATAGCTCTTCGTATTTCTTGAGCCTCGCTTCGCTGACATCTCCATCTTGCGCGGCTACGCCGGCTACCTCACCGGCATACCATCCCGAAACAATGGCGCGCATGATACCCT
>JBGPAF010000329.1:0-3289 GCA_041480535.1 Bacteroidia bacterium | reverse complement strand
AGAATTGATTTGTCTTTTTCACTGAAGGATCCTGATCTTGAAGTTTTTGCTGATCAAAACCTGATTTCACAGGTTTTAATCAACCTTGTAAAGAATGCCCTTGAAGCTAATGAAAACAATCCAGCCGGAAAGATCCTGATTGTTGCAGACCTTGATAATAATCATCATCCGGAAATATGTGTTATTGATAACGGCCCCGGAATTGGTGAGGAAAATCTTGATGAAATATTTGTACCATTTTTTACTACACGACAAAACGGATCAGGTATTGGTCTCAGTATTTCAAAACAGATAATGAGAGTGCATGGAGGAAACCTGAAAGTCAGATCAGTTCCCGACAAGGAGACAGTATTTTGCCTTAGTTTTTAGTCGTACCTGATCGCCTTCACCGGAGTGATCCTGCTTATCAGCTGGGAAGGTACCAGAAGCATCAGAATAATTGCCGCCATTGTACCTGTATTCAGCAGAAGAATGTGCGTAAGCTCCAGATTAACGGGTACATATTTGATATAATATGAGCTCGGATCAAGTGAAATTAACCCTGTTTTAAGCTGTAGCAGAGCAAGTCCAATGCCGATAATATTCCCCCAGATAAGGCCTTTCCCAATCAGATAGGCAGCTTGATACAGAAATACCCTGCGGATCGTAATATCGTCAGAACCAAGGGCTTTAAGAATGCCTATCATATTGGTTTTTTCAAGGATAAGAATCAGAAGACCTGAAATCATATTAAAACCTGCCACAATAAGCATCAGGATAATAATGATAATAACATTCAGGTCCTGGAAATTCAACCAGTCAAAAATCTGAGGGTATTTTATCCTGATGTTTGTCACCTTGAATTTTGTCTCATCCTCTGAAATCCTGAAGCCGATAACTTCCCTGACAGCCATAGTCATTTCATCAAGTCTGTCGAAATCATCAATGAATATTTCAAATCCGCTCACCTGGTCTCCTTTCCATCCGTTAAGGCGTTGAATGTGTCCGATGTCACAGAAGACATACATCTTGTCGAACTCCTCAAGACTCGTCTCATAAATACCGCTTATTGTAAATTTTCTGCTCCGAGGCGGATCCTGAACAAAATGCATAGCAAAAGAATCACCTGTCTTCAGCCTGAGCATATCGGATATCTTCTTGGATATTATCACTTTATCGGTTCGTCCTGTGTCAGTTACGGTAAACACTGAGCCATCAACAATATTACTTTTGAAGTAGCTCCAGTCAAAATCGCTTCCGACGCCTTTCAGCACA
Organism: Bacteroidia bacterium; assembly: GCA_041480535.1. GTDB lineage: Bacteria > Bacteroidota > Bacteroidia > Bacteroidales > VadinHA17 > LD21. The sequence goes on along the minus strand of JBGPAF010000329.1, from coordinate 2,035 downwards.
ACTCCCTGGATATCCTCATTGGCCTTTATGATCCCTGCTTTTGTAGCGAATACCTGTATATGCTTAATCCCGGACATCTTTTTTATTTTCGGAACAAATGCCTGCGTATCACTTATGGGCGCAGTTTCGAATGAGATATTCGAATCAAAGTTCAAAATCTGTATATGCGATCCGAAACCGACTACTTTTTCTCTTATCTGTTGTTTGAAACCCGTAAGTATTGAAACTGCAAGTATCATAACTGCCAGCCCCGTTGCAATACCGATTATAGCAATAACATTTATTGGCCGTGAAAATGAGGTGCCTTCACGTCTTCCTTTTATTAATCTCTGTGCTATGAAATATGGAAAGTTCATATTTTTCCTGAATCAACAAAATTAAGAAAATTGAGCAATCTTTTTCCCAAGGTTAATTTAAAAGAAGAATTAACCGCAAAGAACGCTAAGGACAAATCATGACGTGATATTCTTTGCGACCTTTGTATAAACTTTGCGACCTTTGAGGTTAAAAAGGAAAATTTTATATAAATAAGGATTTTATTAGATTTACCAGAGAATTAAAATAACTTATGAAAAGACTGCTCCTTACATTTTCAATTTTGATAGTTGTTATGACATTTTCTGTTTGTAACGGAGCTAAGAAGACTCCAATACCCGGAGCAAATCAGATTGAATTATATAAGCAGTTTATTGAAGGTAAAACAATTGCCGTAGTTGCTAACCAGACATCCATGACCGGACAAACTCATCTTGTTGATAATCTGTTGGGTATAGGAATAAATATTAAAGTGATCTTTGCCCCTGAGCATGGATTCAGAGACCTGGCTGATGCCGGTGAAAGAATTGAAGACGGAAAAGACCAAGAAACAGGAATCCCTTTGATAAGTCTTTATGGCAGCCATCTGAAGCCGACCGCTGATGATCTTCGCGGGATTGATGTTGTTTTATTTGATATCCAGGATGTCGGGGTAAGATTCTATACCTATATCTCAACCCTCCATTATGTTCTGGAAGCATGCGCTGAAAATAATGTGAAATGTATTGTACTTGACAGGCCCAATCCTAATGGATTTTATTTTGACGGAAACATTGCTGATTCAGTTTACCGTTCCTTTGTATCCATGGATCCTGTACCTGTTGTTCATGGTATGACAGTTGGAGAATACTCAAATATGATCAATGAGGAAGGATGGCTGAAGAAAGGTGTAAAATGTGATTTGATTGTTATTAAATGTAAGAATTACACTCATAAAACTCTTTATGAACTTCCGGTAAAACCATCGCCTAACCTGCCAAACCAGACATCAGTTTATCTGTACCCTTCAATTTGCTTCTTTGAGGGTACAAATATCTCACTTGGCCGGGGAACACCCTACCCGTTCCAGGTTTACGGATCGCCAAAACTTCCGGACAAGGGGTTCAGTTTTACCCCGGCAAGTGTACCCGGAGCAAAAAATCCGCCTCTTCTCGGGGTAATATGTTATGGAACGGATCTGCGTAATGCGATAAAAGATAAGCTGGTACCCTCTTCAAAGGTAAATCTCGAATGGGTTATCGAAGCTTATCGTAATTACCCTGAAAAGGATAAATTCTTCACCTCCTATTTTGATGTTCTTGCTGCCGGACCGACTTTAAGGGAACAGATACTGAAAGGTATGAGTCCTGAGGAAATCAGGGCGAGCTGGAAAGAAGGATTAGTTAAGTTCGGCAAAATCAGAGCTAAATATCTGCTTTATGAATAGATGTCTTTAAGCTTCGCTGTCTTAACGGGCTTCGCCCTGTCTTTACGCTTCGCGGTCTGTCGCTTTGCTCCCTCTTGACTTGTCGTGGGCCAAGACTCCAGGACAAGCGCCCGCAGGGCGCAAGACTCCAAGACAGTCCCGCGCAGCGGGACACTCGAGTTTGGCTAATTTCTCATATAGAGCATAGCCGAAGTATGGGGGTTAGCTACATTTCTCTGGCTTTGTGTTTTCAATTCGTGATTGACGAAGCTTGAGAAATTCATTCCAATTGCTCTAGCCCAAGCTTGAGCCTTT
>JBGPAF010000328.1:0-3289 GCA_041480535.1 Bacteroidia bacterium | reverse complement strand
CCGCCAATCATATATCTATGCCCTGCTGGCTATATTCTTTTGGTCGACAATTCCGACAGCTTTTAAGATTTGCCTGAGCGGGCTTGCTATTCTTCCAATGCTAACCATTGCTTCTGTTACCTCAACCCTGGCATTGTTTATCATAATTCTTTCCGGGAAGAAAACCGGTCTTTTAAAAAATAATTCCCGGAGAGATCTTATAAACTCAGCTTTGCTGGGACTCATAAATCCATTTCTTTATTACCTGATACTCCTTAAGGCATATCAGCTTCTACCGGCCCAGGTTGCACAGCCGCTCAATATGATCTGGCCAATTATTCTGGTTTTTTTATCCGTTCCTGTATTAAAACAGAAAATAGAAAGCAAAAGTTTTGTGGCTCTTTTTATTTCCTTTATCGGGGTATATATTATCTCCTCCCAGGGAAATCTTTTTAATCCGGGACATGCAGATATCAGGGGAATTTTACTGGCTACGGGCAGTTCTGTTTTCTGGGCTTTTTACTTTATCCTGAATGTAAAAGACAAAAGAGATGAAGCAGTAAAACTGTTCCTCAATTTTTTGGCAGGGTCTGTTTATCTGATTGCAGCCTTGTGCATTACAGGCAAATGGCCGGAAACGATCGAATTCAAAGGAATGGCTTCCGCGGTTTATATTGGTCTGTTTGAGATGGGAATCACATTTTACTTCTGGCTTAAAGCGCTTCAGATGGCCTCAACAACCGATAAAATCAGTAATCTTGTATATCTGGCTCCGTTTCTTTCACTGATTTTTGTGTACTTTATCCTGCACGAACCCGTTTTTTATACGACTCCGGCAGGATTATTGCTGATAGTTTCTGGTATAATGATCCAGAACCGGAAACAGAAAAGGATATAATTTTTATCTTTGTAACCTGCAATGAGCTATTAATAAAGACATATGAAAAAGCTGATAGTTTTTACATTTATAATTCTGACCCTCTTTTCATCATGTAAAAAGAAGGAGGATCCTGACCCTGTAATAGTTGATAAGCTTACAGATGCTATGGCAAGAGACAGCCTGTACTACCTTATGAAACAGTGGTATTACTGGTACGATCTTATGCCGTCAGTGAAAAAAGAAGACTATGCTGACCCTTATGAATTACTGGAAGCGATGAGATATCAGGAACTGGATAAATGGAGTTTCGTCGCTGATTACAATGAATTCATTGCGCAAATGCAGGGAGAATTCGTGGGACATGGAATAAGGATTGGACTTGATAATGACCTGAAAGCGAGGATTGCCATGATCTATTCAAAGTCGCCTTTGTATACAGAGGGAGTCCGGCGTGGATGGATAGTTAAAAGCGTGAACGGCTATGATATTGCCAAGATTATTAAGGATGGTGATGCAACTGCCTATAACACTGCTTTGGGAGCCAGCACTGCAGGCATTACAAATAAATTTGTTTTCGTGAAACCGGATGCAACTGAAGTTGAGATATCGTCCACAAAAAGCTCATTTACAATCAACTCAGTCCTTCTTTATGATACCCTGAAGCTCTCTTCAGGAGTTACAGGTTACCTGGCTTTTGAATCCTTTATTGAACCATCACCGGCTGAGCTCGCTGTAGCATTTGATTTTTTTAACAGCTGCAATATAAGCGACCTGATCCTTGACCTGAGATATAACGGCGGAGGATATCTTTATGTAGCTCAGGGTCTTGCCAGTGAAATAGCAGGTCAGGCACAATATAACGACGGTTCTGTTTTTGCGACACTTCAGTACAACAGCAAGAATCTAGCTCAGAATTATACTTACAGATTTACAGATCCGGCATCAAACCTTTTACTGACAAGGCTGGTTGTGATCTCCACCAGGGGTACTGCATCTGCCAGTGAAGCAGTTATGAATGGACTGAAGCCTTACATGGACGTTGTAAGCATAGGAGATACAACGAACGGGAAGCCGGTTGGTATGAATATATGGTCTGTTGGTGAAAAGTACTTCTTCTTGCCCATCACATTTAAAACCGTAAACAAGAATAATGAAGGGGATTATTTCGATGGTTTTGCACCGGGAAAAGTAGTGTCGGATGATATTACCCACGATTTTGGTGACAGGAATGAGCTTTGCCTTAAAGAGGCAATACATTATCTCCAAACCGGATCATTCTCAACTAAGGGATACACTCCATTCTACCGTTATTCGCAATATTCTGAAAAACCGGACTGGATGAAAAACGGACTTTTATTAGAGAAGTAATCGCCAATTCAAAAATCCTTTGAAAAAGAATAAGAAGGAGAGGATAATCCTGGGCATCGATCCGGGTACCAACATTACGGGATACGGATTAATTAAGATTGTCGGTACTGATCCTGAGCTTATTACTATTGGTTCGATCGATCTTTCAAGATTTGATGATCCCTATCTGAAACTTAAGCATATTTTCGACAGGACTACCGGAATAATAGACGAATATCATCCTGATGAGCTGGCCATCGAAGCGCCCTTTTATGGCAAGAATGTTCAGTCGATGTTAAAACTGGGGCGGGCACAGGGTGCAGCTATATCAGCGGCTCTCAGCCGTTCTCTCCCTATTTTTGAATATGCTCCCAGGAAGATCAAAATGTCTATAACAGGACGCGGAGCTGCTTCAAAAGAACAGGTTGCATCGATGCTGATGCGAATTCTCAAATTTAACAAGATTGAAATAAAGCTTGATGCCACTGACGGGCTTGCTGCCGCATTATGCCATTTTTATCAGACCAATAATCCCCATCAGGATAAAGACTATACCAGCTGGAAAGACTTCATAAATAAAAATCCCAAAAGGATAAAGAAGCAATAATCATTTCAGATCACTGAAAAAGCCAGTGCTGCAACGCTTACTTTAACATTGCCGGCCTTAAGTAACTCATTTGCACACGCCTCAATTGTCGACCCGGTTGTAATTACGTCATCCACAAGCAAAATATGCAAATCCTTAAGCCTGTCCTGATCGGTGACTCTGAAAATATCCCGGACATTGGTCCACCTGTCATACCTCGATTTGCGGGTCTGTGTTTTTGTGACAGTTTTTCTGACAAGTAAATCAGAGGCCATTGGAATTCCGGTCGCATCTGAAATTCCATGGGAGATTAAATCGCTCTGATTATATCCTCTCTGCCGTTTTTTTGAAGGATGCAACGGAACAGGAATTATCAAATCGATCTCTTTCATAAATCCGGAAGACTTAAGTGAATTTCCATAAATCCTGCCAAGTTCTGATCCGATCTCTTTAATACCCTTGTATTTAAGCTGGTGGATCAGCTTTCTGATCCTGCT